>NZ_RJTZ01000167.1:0-3809 GCF_024343515.1 Aquitalea sp. S1-19
ACCCAGCGCACACGGCCATCCGCGGCAAGCAGCCCGGTTTCAAGCAAAATATCCGGCTCGGTACCGTCCAGTATCCGCAATAACTTCTCGCGCACGGACTCGCGCGCCTCTTCCTGCAAATAACTCAACAAAGACGTCCCCACCAACTGCGCCTGGCTATAGCCCAATGCAGCAGAAAAGGCCGGATTGACATCCAGCAAAGTCATGTCCGCGCGCATCAGGCCCAACATTTCCTGGGACATCTGATAAACCATATTGCGATCATCCTCAGCTTCTATACGGCGCCCGATATGGCGCGACAACAGAATCAGGCTGATCAGTGTCAGCAAGGCCAAACCGCCAATCAAAGCCAGTTGAAATGTCAGGGCAGAAGAGAAAGGACTCCCCAAGGGATGGGCACGCAAAACCAAGCCGGTCCCCGGCAGAATCAGGCGGGCGGCAGAGCGGGCGTATTCCTGCGCGGGTGCGGCGCTACGCGCCAGCGTCACACCCGACTGGTCTTGCAAGGCCAGCTGATACTTTTCACTAAACCAGGCCGGCGGCACATGGCGCACAAAGGCCGTCGCATCAAACACCGCCATCACGGCACCGGCAAAGCGGTCTTGCCGCTGGATAGGCAACAACAAGGCAAACGCCCAGTTCTGATTGCTTAGCTTGTAGGGTCGACTGAAAACAGGGCGTGCGTTAAGCAATAAGGATGGCCATAAACCAGTCTGTTCCTTGCCCTTTAACCTTGGCAAAAACTGCTCGGGTAAAACGGCTCCAGCCAGCCAATTACCCTGCGCATCAAACTGGGTCAGTTGCACGATTTCCGGCGCATTGGCCATCAATTCAGCGGCCTGACGTTCAAAATCGGCGCGCTCCACCTCTTCATGGGTAATGGCGTAAACCAGCGTTGCCAACTGACTCACATCATCTTCCAGCCGCAACTGTATGGTCTGCTCGGCCCACTGCACATCGCGGACCAGTTCAACCTGACGCTGCTCGGCCTCGCGCACATCCAGCATCCACCACACCAACAGCATCATGAGAAAGAACAGGACAATGGTGGTATTGGGAACCAATCGTAACCAGCGAGGCAGACGGCGGCCACTTGTTTGACGGGAAAACCAGGGCAACAAAAACATAGGCACAGCAAAAATAGCGAAAGAAGACGACAGTCTACCCGAGTCCACCCGCTTAATGCTTTTAGTATTTAATTCATTAAACTTGAAACCATATGGTCTATCGACTTATTGTACGCCAATGAAATACGCCAGCGAACAGCACATAATGCCTACTTTACGCGTCTGCCTTGCCATGCTGCCTATATTGCTGGGCACGGTACAAGCGGCCTCCTCCACCCCTCAGCCCTTGCGTATAGGAGTCACAGGAGCATTTACCGGCAACTCATCGCCCATGGGCTTGTCCATGCGCGAAGGCATTCGTCTGGCGACAGAGGAAATTAATAGTCAGGGCGGAATTGGCGGCAGAATACTGCAACTGGTCGAGCGTGACGACGCCGGCCAGAACGAGCGGGGCATTCGCATCGCACACGAATTTACAGCCAGGCAGAAACTGGATGCCGTCATCGGCTTCGTCAATACACCGGTCGTACTTGCCAGCATAGGGATCTATCAGCAGGCCCGCATGCCGGTCATGGTGACCATCGCCACCGCCCCCGAAATTTTGCAGCGTCATCAGCAAGCGCCGGTCCATTATATTTTTCGCGTTTCCGCACCGGACGACACACAGGCAGAACTGATTGTGCAGGAAGCCGTACGCCGCGATGGACTCAGGCGGGTCGCCATTTTTGCCGACACCACGCCCTACGGGCGCAATGGCCAAGCCCAGCTACTGAAGGCACTGGCCCGGCGCGGGTTAAAGCCCGTCAGTATAGAAAACTTCGGCCAAAATGAACGCGACCTCAACCTGGCTCTGGCGCGCAGCAAAGATGCCGGTGCCGAAACGCTACTCACCTATGGCATAGGCTCCCCGCTGGCAGCGATCGCCAACGGCATGAAAAAAATGGGCTGGCACGTCCCTATTATGGGTAGCTGGACCTTATCCATGAGCAACTTCATTGATCAGGCGGGGCCAAACGCAGAAGGAACCCGCATGGTGCAGACTTTTATCGAAAACAGTAATGAAATCCGCCAGCAAGCATTTTCCAAGCGTTTTTATCAACGCTTTCACACCAAGCGTATGCGTTCGCCATCAGCAGTGGCACAAGGTTACGATGGAATGTTACTGCTGGCACAAGGCTTGCGTGAAAGCCAAGGCGAGGGAGGTGTCAAACTGGTGCAGGCGCTGGAAGGATTGAGAAACCCTGTGGAAGGGGTGATCGCCCGCTATGAGCGCCCCTACTCACGCCATGACCACGAAGCCATCGATGACAGCGTCCCGCTCATCGGCATCATCCGGATAGGCAGTGTGACCTTTGCCCATCCACAAGACCGCATGCGAGCCCTGCCCAAACCCGCACCAGCCATACCTTGAGTCAAGACAAATTATGCGGCTACGGCAGACTGCCCTTTCAGGTACGCTTCCAGGGCGCGCCCGGCAGACAAGATATGAAAGTGAACAAACTCGCCGGCGTCTTTTGCCGCACCACTGCGGCACAGTTGCAGCAGACGAGTATGCTCGGCATGTGCTTGCTCCATCGTATGGGTAAACAGAATCTGCATCCGGGTATAGCGATCTGTTTTGTTATGCAGCGACTCAATCAAAGACAGGGTATTGGGCCGGTCAGCCGAGCGATACAGGGCAAGATGAAAGCGTGAGTTCAGCTCACCCCATTGTTTGACATCGTGCTCGGCAAGCGCCAACTCGAATGCCTTCAGCGTCTGCTCGGCCAGATCCAGATCCTCCTGAGTCTGACGCGGGATAGAAGCCATCAACACACTGCTTTCCAGCATGGCGCGAATTTCCAGTAGTTCCTGTACATCCTCGAACGACAGTTTGGAAACCAGGGCGCCCTTGTGGTCGATGATCTGAATTAACCCTTCAGCTTCCAACTGGCGCAAAGCCTCACGTACAGGCACACGACTGACTCCGTACTCATTGGACAAGGCTTCCTGCCTCAATTGTTGGCCATCAGCAAACTCACCCAAAAGAATACGCTTGCGCAAGGACTCGGTAACTGCACTAGTCAGTGTCTGACGCTTGATTGGCTGCAAAGTGGTCATAATTTGTCCGGCTGGTGGGCTATCATATACCTGAATATTACATACGATTATACGGCTGTTGCTCTGAGTGACAAGTCAAATTATGACGCTACATTAAACTGATCTGTTATATACAAATTGCGGCTTGAAACCAATGCAAAAACCCCCGACCTTGAATCAAGGTCGGGGGTTTTCTAATGGGGCGTCTGGCGGTGTCCTACTTTCACATGGCGAATGCCACACTATCATCGGCGCTAAGGTGTTTCACGGTCCTGTTCGGGATGGGAAGGCGTGGGACCACCTCGCTATGGCCACCAGACATTAACTTGTCAAATTGTAGAAACCGAAATTAAACACCCAGACCACTTCTTTCTCTGGATGCCTTGGTAGAAGTATTGCTTCGCAACTCTGCTTATCTTAGCAAAGCCACTCAAATGATAGGATCAAGCCTCACGAGCAATTAGTATCGGTTAGCTTCATGCCTCACAGCACTTCCACACCCGACCTATCAACGTCCTGGTCTCGAACGACTCTTCAGGAGGATCAAGTCCTCAGGGAAGTCTCATCTTCAGGCGAGTTTCGCGCTTAGATGCTTTCAGCGCTTATCTCTTCCGAACTTAGCTACCCGGCAATGCCACTGGCGTGACAACCGGTACACCAGAG
>NZ_RJTZ01000168.1:0-3799 GCF_024343515.1 Aquitalea sp. S1-19
TCACCCACACCACCTTGGTCTTGATCTTGGGGTTCACGCTTTGTGCGCCCAGAGTGTAGGCATTGATGTTGCGGATCACTTCCGGAATCGGGAAGGAGCCGACAAAGCCCAGGGTGTCGCTCTTGGTCATGCCGCCGGCGATCACGCCCAGCATGTAAGCGCCTTCATAGGTCTTGGGGTTGTAGATGGCGACGTTTTTGGCTGTCTTGTAACCGGTGGCGTGGGCAAACTTCACATTGGGGAAGGCCTGCGCCACTTTTTGCGTCTGGTTCATATAACCGAACGAGGTGGTGAAAATCAGCGTATTGCCGGCGGCGGCCAGCTGGCGGATTACGCGTTCGGCGTCGGCGCCTTCGGGCACGCTTTCCACATAGGTGGATTTGATCTGGCCGGGCAGGGCTTTTTCCATCGCCTTGCGTCCCAGGTCATGGGCATGGGTCCAGCCGGCATCGCCGATCGGGCCTACATAGACAAAGCCGACTTTCAGTGGCTCGGCGGCGAAGGCCGGGCTGCTCAGAGCGGCAGCCAGCAAGGTAGTGATCAGAGTACGGCGGGACAGCATGGCGACTTCTCCTGGAGGTGGGGCGAATTTGAACAGCATAACAAGCGGGGTATCTTTGTCTACAGCAGGACCGCTAATAATCTTTATTGGATATTTCGCGGTGAATTCGCAGCATTATAAACCCGAAATGTAAACAAATGTTTTATCAAAAATGCCAAAAGATTTACCATGCACGGATTATTGATCCGGCTTGCCGGTACTGTTGCGGGGTAAGTTTCTGTGCCCGCGCCCTGGAGTCTTTGCGATGAATGCCCCTCCCTCTGCCGCGCGCCTGTCTTTGCGCGGTATCAGTAAACGCTATCCGTCGGTGATCGCCAACGACGCCATCGATCTTGATATTGCGCCCGGTGAAATCCATGCGGTACTGGGTGAAAACGGCGCCGGCAAAAGCACCCTGATGAAGATCATCTACGGTGTGACCCGACCCGACGCTGGCGAGATTGTCTGGGAGGGGCGCAAGCTTGCCATTTCCAGCCCGTCCATGGCGCGCGAGCTGGGCATAGGCATGGTGTTCCAGCATTTTTCGCTGTTCGAGACGCTGACCGTGGCCGAAAACATCGCGCTGTCGATAGACCGGCCGCAGGCCGAGCTGCACGACGAGATCCGCGAGGTGTCGACCCGCTATGGCCTGCCGCTGGATCCTGCGCGTCTGGTGCACAGTCTGTCGGTGGGCGAGCGCCAGCGGGTCGAGATTGTGCGCTGCCTGCTGCAAAAACCGCGTTTGCTGATTATGGACGAGCCGACCTCGGTGCTGACGCCGCAGGCGGTGCAACAGCTGTTTGCCACCTTGCGCCGTCTGGCGGGAGAAGGCTGCAGCATTCTCTATATCAGCCACAAGCTGGACGAGATCCGTGCCCTGTGTGAGCGTGCCACCGTCCTGCGCGGCGGGCGGGTCAGCGGCGAGGCCGATCCGCGCCTCGAATCCAATGATTCGCTGGCGCGCATGATGATAGGTGGTGAACTGCCGGCGTGTTCGCTCAGCCCGCAAGCGCCGGGCGAACTGAGGCTGGCGCTCAATGGCTTGTCGCTTGCCAGTGATGACCCGTTCGGTACTGCCTTGCAGGATGTGTCGCTGGAAGTGCGTGGCGGCGAGATTGTCGGCATCGCCGGCATTTCCGGCAACGGCCAGCAAGAGCTGCTGGCGGCCTTGTCCGGCGAAAAAAAGCTGGCACGTGCCGACGGGCTGTCGTTGCGTGGTGTCGCGGCCGGCAAGCTGGGGCCAAGTGCGCGCCGTGCGCTGGGTCTGGGGCTGGGTTTTGTGCCGGAAGAGCGGCTAGGGCGCGGCGCGGTGCCGGAAATGAGTCTGGCCGACAATGCCCTGCTCACCGGCGCCACCCGCGCCGGCATGCTCAAGGGGCCGTGGATACAGCGCAGTAAGGTGCGCGAATTCGCGCGCGAGGTGATTGCGCGCTTCAAGGTCAAGGCGCCGGACGAGGACGCGCTGGCGCAAAGCCTGTCCGGCGGCAATCTGCAGAAATTCATTATCGGGCGCGAGGTGATGCTGGCGCCCGAGGTGATGGTGGTGGCACAGCCGACCTGGGGGGTGGATGTCGGCGCAGCCATGCTGATACGCAATGCGCTGATCGATATGCGCAACCGCGGGGTGGCGGTACTGGTGATCTCCGAAGAGCTGGACGAGCTCTTTATGATCTGCGACCGCATCGCGGTGCTGGCCGATGGCCGTCTGTCGCCGGCGATTGCCACGGCTGACGCCAGTGTGGAATTGATAGGCCGCTGGATGAGCGGCGACTTTAGCGAGAAGGACAGCCATGTTCCAGCTTGAAACCCGCCCTGTGCCCTCGGCGACCATGCGCCTGCTGTCGCCGCTGATTGCCGCGCTCTTGATGCTGGCCTCCGGCTTTGTGCTGTTTACTCTTTTGGGTCAGCCGGCACTCAAGGCGTTTTATGTGTTTTTCGTGCAGCCGTTGACCACGCTTTACGGCGTGGGCGAGTGGCTGCTCAAGGCGACGCCGCTGTTGCTGTGCTCGCTGGGCCTGTTGATCGCCTACCGCGCCAATGTGTGGAATATCGGCGCCGAAGGCCAGTTGGTGATGGGCGCGATTGCCGGCGGTGGTGTGGCGCTGGCTTTTCCCGATGTCAGCGCATCGTGGCTCATGCCGGCCATGCTGGTGGCCGGTGTCGCAGGCGGTATGGCGTGGGCGGCATTGCCGGCCTTGCTGCGTACCCGTTTTCACACTAACGAGATTCTGGTCAGCCTGATGCTGGTGTATGTGGCCGGGCTGGGGCTGCGCTTTCTGGTCAATGGCCCGTGGCGTGACCCGGAAGGCTTCAATTTTCCGCAGTCGCGCATGTTCCACGAAGCCGCCATTTTGCCGCTCTTGCATCCCGAGATGCGGGTCACCGTTGCCGGCGTGCTGGCGCTCATGCTGGTTGGGCTGATCTGGCTGTTTTTAAGCAAGAGCTGGCTGGGCTTTCGCCTGACGGTGGCCGGGCAGGCGCCGGCGGCGGCGCGCTATGCCGGCTTTGGCGAGCGGCGCAATGTCTGGATCGCCATGCTGATTTCCGGCGGTTTTGCCGGGCTTGCCGGTGTGGCTGAAGTGGCGGGGCCGCTGGGGCAGTTGCAGCCTTCGGTGTCGCCCGGCTACGGTTTTGCCGCGATTATTGTCGCCTTTGTCGGCCGCCTTAATCCGCTTGGCGCCTTGCTGGCCAGCCTGCTGATGTCGCTTCTGTATCTGGGGGGAGAGACCGCGCAGATGGAGCTGGGTTTGCCGGCTGCCATCACCGGTTTGTTCCAGGGTCTGTTGCTGTTTTATCTTCTGGCCGCCGATCTGTTTATCCATTACCGCGTGCGCCGTAGCGAGCGCGCCCCTGCTGCCGTACTCAAGGAGGCGACCCGATGAATGAAGGCCTGATTCTGGCGCTGCTCTTGTCCACCGCCAGTGCTGCAACCCCCTTGATGCTGGCTGCGCTGGGCGAGCTGGTGACCGAGCGCAGCGGTGTGCTTAATCTGGGGGTCGAAGGCATGATGCTGGTTGGTGCCGTGGCTGCTTTTGCCACCATGAGCCATAGTGGCAGCCCGCTTTTGGCATTCGGCGTTGCCATGCTCTCCGGCTGCGCCCTGTCCTTGCTGTTTGGCGTGCTGACCCTGCATCTGATGACCAACCAGGTGGCGACCGGTCTGGCATTGACCCTGTTCGGCGTCGGTCTGGCGGCTTTTGTCGGCCAGCCTTATGTGGGCGGCGTGGTCAAAGGGGTCGAGCCACTGTTGTTCGGTCT
>NZ_RJTZ01000169.1:0-3714 GCF_024343515.1 Aquitalea sp. S1-19
GCGGCAGCCGGTGCAATAGTGGATTTCAATACGGGGTAGCAGGGGCGTGGTCATCGTGCGGCAGTGTCAGGGTAAAGCACGATGGTAGCCGATTGCGCGTCGCCGGGCATGCCCTTCCCTGACTGACTCTTTGCGTCCTGCATGGCAGGCGCCCCTCCATCGACTTTTTTATTCAGGTAAAACCTGGCGAAGGGTAAAGACAAGGCCTCGGGCGACGCGATCGGGCTGGCTAGGCGCCGACGCTTTGCAGTCTGCATGCCATTAGTATTTGGGTAAAGAAGTTTGTATGTTGTCGGACGATGCTGCATTGCACGATGTTACTTTCATGCAACGCCTAGGGAGATAGCCGGTAAAGCCTTGTGTTCTATGGATCTTTGTCGATGTGCGTATCCGCAGGCAGGGAGAATGAAGCAGGGCGAATGTAGCAGTCGCCGGTGAAGTGGCAAGAACTTGGATAATGGCGGCCGGCACAAATCTGTCATCTTTTCATCATGGCAACGTAACATTCCATATAGATACTTGTGCCATCAAAAACCATGATGGAGTGCATGATGAAGATCTCTGCCTTGTTGTCCAGCCTGATGGCCAGCTGTTTGATCCTGCCTGCTTACGCCGCGCAAACTCCGGCCTATCCCACGCTGAGTGGCAAGGCACCGCTGGTGATTGCCCACCGCGGTGCTTCGGGCTACCTGCCCGAGCACACGCTGGAAGCGTATGCCCGCGCCGTCGAACTGGGTGCAGACTATATCGAGCCGGATCTGGTCTCGACCAAGGATGGCGTATTGATTGCCCGTCATGAGCCCAACCTGAAAGACAGTACCGATGTGGCGAGCCGGCCAGAGTTTGCCGAGCGCAAAAAGAAGTGGCTGGTTGACGGGGTGGAGGAGGAGGGCTGGTTTGCGCCGGACTTTACCCTGGCCGAAATCAAGACCCTGCGTGCCGTTCAGCAGCGTGCTGACCGGCCACAGGAGTTCAACGGCCAGTTCTCGATTCCGACTTTCGAAGAAATTCTTGCTCTGCGTGAAAAACTCAGCAAACAGGCCGGGCGCGAGGTTGGTATCTACCCGGAAACCAAGCATCCAAGCTGGCATGCGGCCCAGCAACTGGCGCTGGAACCGGTCTTGCTGGCCAGCCTGAAAAAGCATGGCCTGAATCGCAAGAATGCCCCCGTGTTTATTCAGTCATTCGAGACGGCAAACCTGAAAGCCTTGCGCAAGCAGACACCGGTCAAACTGGTGTTTCTGCTGGACGGCAATGATGTGACGGTGGATGGCAAGATGGAGGCCGGCCGGCCTTATGATTTTGTGCTGTCCGGAGATACACGGACGTTTGCCGATTTGACCAAGCCGGCTGCACTCAAGGAAATCCGCCGCTTTGCCGATGGTATCGGCCCGTGGAAGCCTTACATCATGGCAAGCGAAGGCATGGCGGACAAAAAAACCGGGCAGGCGGCCGATGTGAATGGCGACAAGGTGGTCGATATGCAGGACCGTACCTTGCTGGAGCCAGGCTCCCTAGTGCGGGACGCACACAAGGCCGGGCTATTCGTCCATGCCTATACCTTCCGCAACGAGCCCAAATATCTGGCGGCGAATTTCATGAATGATCCGCAGGAAGAATATAAAGCGTATTACGCACTGGGCGTGGACGGGGTATTCAGCGACTTTGCCGATACGGCGGTCAAGGCCCGCAGCCTGAAATAAGCCGGCGGGGTGATAGCTAAGGGGAAGCATGGCGCTTCCCCTTTTTTGCTTTAGTGCTGCATGGGCATGGCAGCGGGCATGCCGTCTTCCACCACCACATCCAGTTTCACTTCGCCACCGCGTTCGAACTTCAGCGTCAGTGGAAAATGCTCGCCTTTTTGCAGCGGGCTGTTCAGCCCCATCAGCATGACATGCAGGCCGCCGGGCGCAAACTTGACTGTCTGGCCGGCCGGCACGGCCACCCCGCCTTCGACTTCGCGCATGCGCATCACGCCGTTATCGTGGATATGGGTGTGCAGTTCGGCCTTTTTTGCGCGCGGAGTCTGGGCGCTAAGCAGGCGATCCGCCTGCTTGCCGGTGTTTTCGATAAGGAAATAGGCAGCGCCATTGACCGAGGCTGCCGGCATGACCCGGCTCCATGGGTGCTGGATGGTCAGATCGGCGCTGCGGGTTTCGTGCGCGATGGCCGTAAAAGGCAGGGTAGCGAGCAGGGCGGTAAGCAGCAGCTTGTTCATGGCGATTCTGTTCAGAGGGCAAAGATGAGCAGAAAAATATCACATTTGTCATCGAGAATGATGCGACACAATGTCGCAGGGGTGTTTTGTTGTGAGGGCGACAGCGGTTTTCGCGACAACGACGCCAGACTGGGCAGGGCGTGTAATCCGGATAGAATGCCGGCTTAGTCTCAACCCGTGCAAGCAAATGCTTGAGCAATTTTACCTGCAGTATCTGTTCGGTGGCCTGGTCAGTCTGATCGTCATCACCAATCCGCTATCCAAGATTCCGCTCTTTATCAGCCTGACGCGCGGCATGAGCGAGACCCAGCGTGCCGAGCAGGCACGCATGGCTTGCGTTTACGCCGCCGCCATCATGGCGGTATCGCTGATGGCGGGTAATCTGATCCTCGAATTCTTCGGTATTTCCTACGGCGCCTTGCGTATTGCCGGTGGCCTAGTGGTGGCGGTAATCGGTTATCGCATGCTGTTTTTGCCGCCGGACAGTGGCCACAATCACAAAATGGTGGAGGAAGAGGATTGTGCCTTCTTCCCTATCGCCATGCCCGGAATCAGCGGGCCGGGCACCATTGCGGTGGTGATCGGCCTGTCGACTGAAATTGCCGAGCTTTCCAGCTGGCCAGCCAAGGCCGCAGCCATGTTCATGACCTTGCTGGCCATTGCCGGCACCAGTGTCGGGGTGTGGATGATGCTGCGCTCGTCCACGCTGATTGCGGAAAAGCTGGGCCGCGCCGGACGCGAAGTTCTGGGGCGGCTGATGGGCTTTTTGCTGATTTGTGTTGGCGTGCAGTTTGTCGGCTCAGGCATCCGTACCTTTATGGCTGGCTCCTGAGGCGGGTCGGCGCCTGGCTACTGCGCATGCGATGGTAGCGCTATTGCCTTGCCGGACTCTGCAACGTGCATCCTGTTTTTCCCGGCGTTTTCCACATCATCCTGAGCTGCTACGGTTAGCTGCCCTGTCCGGGGCGACTGGGCGTGTTCCGCTGTAAGAACGCCCGGCCTGCGTGCCGGGCTGTGGCCGGCTTGCCATAACGCTAGGACTTTTCGCAGGGCTGCGTGCCGGGCGTCACGGGAGTGACATATGGACATGCTAATGATGCATGGACACCACTCATGAGGATGTCCCGATGCAGAAAACAGACGCCGTCGCCTCCCTTGGGGAGTCATCCCTGCTCCTGCCAGGGTGGATTACCGCTGCGCTGGCGGCGAACGACCGGTTGAAGCTTTATCTGAGCCTGATGCAGGCCGTGATCCATGCCGTGGACCACGGCGAGGACATCGCTATCGATTGGCAAAGGGAGTTCGTCCGTCTCGGCCTGCAGAGCCAGGCCTGGCTGGCTGCCTTGGGGCATGGCGCCTACCGGCAGGGCGACGCAGTCTTTGTGCCGCGGCTAGGTGAGTGGCTGGATGCGCTGGACAGGGACCTGCATGCCCTGGCGCGCCCGGTCTGTGGGCGGCCTGAATACCCGGCGCCTGCGCTCAAGGCCAGGTGCGAT
>NZ_RJTZ01000017.1:0-42449 GCF_024343515.1 Aquitalea sp. S1-19
GTCACGCGCCGCAAGCTGCTGCTCGCCCAGTTGCGCCTGCATGCCGGCCAATGCCTGCCAGGAGGCTTGCGCCTGAGTCAAAGCAATATACGTTGGGCGTAGCGCCTCGGCCGGCTCGCCCAGGCTCAGGCGCTCAAGCGCCGGCGCGGCAAGCCTTGCCTGCATATCCGCCGCGTCCAAGCCCTGCAAGGCGCTGGCTTCTTCCGCCTCGGCCTGAGTCACACGCAAGCGCCATTGGCGCTGTGCATCCAGCCTGGCCGCCTCCGCCGCTAGCGCCGTTTCTTCCTGCGCCAGCGCCGTGGCCTCGGCTTCCAGCACACTGCGCGCATTCTCATCCAGCAAGTCGGCAGCACCCGCATCGCGCTTTAACTGCTCCAAAGCCAGCCTGGCATCGCGGGCGCGCGCAAATGCGCGCTCGGAAATGCGTCCGTAAATTTCGCTGCCGGTCAGCTCTTCCAGCAGTTCGGCACGCTCGTTGGCACTGGCATTGAGAAAGGCGGCAAAACCGCCCTGCGCCAGCAGCATGGAGCGGGTAAAACGGGCAAAATCCAGCCCGGTGATAGCCACGATCTGCCGGAGTTTGTCACCCACCTGGGTAGACAAGATCGTGCCGTCGGCGCGTGCAAGCTCGACCCTGGGCGCCTGCAGCGCGCCACTGGCCTTGTCGCGCGCGCGGCGCTGACTCCAGAATGCCCGATACCCCTCGCCCTGCACTTCAAACTCGACCTCGGCCAGACAATCGCCCGTGTGGCGCGTCATCAGCTCGTTGGCACTGGCCGACAGCGTCTTAAGACGCGGCGTTTCGTGATACAGCGCCAGACAGATCGCATCCAGCAAGGTGGTTTTGCCGGCGCCGGTCGGGCCGGTAATGGCAAACAGGCTGCTACCCTTGAAAGGGGGCGCGTTAAAGTCGACCTTCCATTCCCCCTTCAGCGAATTAAGGTTTTTCAGGCGCAAGGTAAGTATCTTCATGCGTCTTCCCCTGCCAGTTCGGCCAGAAGCAGCGCATCGCGCGCCTGCAAGCTGGCCTTGAGCGCATCCGGCAAGTCTTCCTGCGCCAGACGCCGCTCGAACACCTCGGACGGGCTGAGTTCGTCCAGCGTCTCCCGCGCTTGCTGCTGCAAGGCTAAAGCGCTCTGGCCACGCTCGCGCCGGATACGCAACACTTCGACCGGCAAGCCTTCGCACATGCTCTGGATACGGCCATGCAAATCAGCCAGATAGTCATCGCTACGCACCATGACCTCCAGCCACACCGTCTGTCCTTCTGCAGCCTTTGTTGCGGCAGCGGCAATCTGGTGAGGCAAACTCTCCAGCGACCCCGCAACGACACACAAAGCTTGAAAACACGGCACAGCCAAAGGCGTCACCGACTGCAAGCCCTTGGCATCCAGCTCAACCAGCAGCACTTCTTTTTGCTGGTGCGCCTCGTCAAAACTCAGGGCAATGGGGGAGCCGCAATAGCGGATATGCTCGAAACCACCCACTTTTTGCGGGCGGTGGATATGGCCTAGCGCAATATAATCGGCTGACGGAAAAGCACTGGTCGGAAATGCCTCCAGCGCGCCCACATAGATTTCACGCACCGACTCGCTGGCGCTCGCACCCACCGTAGTCAGATGGCCGCTGGCGATAACAGGCAGATCCAGCCCCAGCGCTTGGCGCTGCGCCACGGCCAGCGCATACACGGCCTGATAATGCTGCTGTATCGCCTGCTGCAAGGACAACTGCTTGTCCGCTGCACTTTGCCCGGGCAGACTTTGCAATACATCGCGCGCACGGATAAACGGAATGGCACATAAAACCGCGCCGGGCTGGCCATTACGCCCGTTTAACACCAGCACCTGCCGCTCGATATCCACAGCCGCCACCACCCGCGTGGACAGATGCGCCAACAGCGATCTGCTCTCGCCCAGTGTAGCCACCGAGTCGTGGTTGCCACCCAGCACCACCAGCGTGGCGCCACTGGCATGCAGGCCAACAACGAATTCGTTGTACAGCTCGCGCGCATAGCTAGGGGGCGCGCCGGTATCAAACACATCGCCAGCGACCAGCACGACATCGACAGCGCAAAGCTTGACTTGCTCCAGCAACCAGACAAGAAACGCCTGATGCTCAGCCTGACGTGTCTTGCCGATAAAATGCTGGCCCAGATGCCAGTCCGAGGTATGCAGTATTTTCATTACGCGCCCGTTTACTCATAGTCGGATCGATTATACGGCCGGATCGGCACTATGCTTGCAGGGCACACAAACCAATAAAGAACCCCGCCATGAAATACCTTGCTCTGTTGCCATGTTTGATCCCCTTATGGGGGCGGGCCGACACCATGCCGCAGACTCCGGTTGCCACCGCCTCTTTGTCCTGCCCCGCACCGGCGCAACTGGGCTTTGATGCCAAGGCGCGCTTGGAATTGCTGCTGTCGCTACGCGGCTATACGCCGATTGCGCAAGGCGGGCAGTGGCTATTCTGCTTTCGCGCCAGCTCCCGCACCGTACTGGCACCGCAAACGCAGTGGCAGAGCGGCATCGGCGTGGGCTATGGCCACTACGGCGGAGGCTGGGGCGGCATGGCAGGCTGGGACTGGCCGCAACAACCTTACACAAGCTATGCAGAGCGCACGCTCAACACCCTGACACTAAGCGTAAGCAAGAGCGGCAGCACACAAGCACCATGGCAGGCAGAGCAAACCGTAGACGGTAAAGAAGAGCACGCCGGTGCTTGGCAACGCGCGGCACTACTGTTGCTGGATAAGGTTCCACCGCCTTGAGTACACAATAAAAAAGCGATAGCGGAATCAATCCGCTATCGCTTTTGGCCAAACCCGTACACTGCTTAGTGGCCGGTACCGTCACCGCGGCGGCTGGCTTCAAACAAGAACCAGGTGCGCCGCTCGGCGGCATCTATCCAGTTTTCGATCAGGCTTGCCGTTGCCGTATCGTTGTATTTGTCGCATACGCTATGGGCCTCGCGCAAGCGGGCAGCCAGACTTTTGCTGTCGTCGCACAGTTCGGCCAGCATATCCAGCGGCTGCACATAATCGGCATCATTATCCAGCACCCGCTGAGTGCGGGCGATATGGCCGATAGAGGTCATGGTGCGACCGCCGACCTTGCGCACACGCTCGGCTATCGGATCGGTCATGCCGTATAGCTCGTCGCCCTGTTCATCCAGCATCAGGTGATAGTCGCGAAAATGCGGCCCGCTGACATGCCAGTGAAAATTCTTGGTTTTCAGATACAAAGCAAAAACATCAGCCAGAATCAGGTTCATCGCTGCGCTGATATCACGCGTCGCGTCACTGCCCAGATCGGTTGGTGTGGAAATTGGCGCCACTCGTGCGCGCTCGCCCTGTCCCTTGGCTACTGACATCGCTTACCTCTCTTCGTAAAAATCTTCACGCGCCATGTGCATCAAAAGATCCGCACAGCAAGTCCAGATGCAATCTTTTGCGTTTAATCGCATAAAAATGCATGTCTTAAGGTATAGCAGCTGTGCAAATGGTTTGCCGCTGCCAGACCTTGACGCTGAATTGGGCTATACTCGCGCGCCTCGAAATTTTGCACCGATATACATGATGACCAATGCTTGTGGCGTGGATTTTGGCACGTCCAACTCGACCGTCGGCTGGCACCGCCCCGGCATCCCCGCCTTGCTGGCACTGGAAGACGGCAAGACCACCCTCCCTTCAGTGGTGTTTTTCAATACCGAAGAAGAATCGGTCGCGGTCGGGCGCGCCGGCATTGCCGAATATCTGGAAGGCTACGAGGGCCGGCTGATGCGCTCGCTCAAGAGCCTGCTTGGCACCAGCTTGATGGATGGCCAGACCGAGGTACATGGACGTACGCTGCGCTTTATGGATTTGCTGCAGATGTATATCGACCAGCTCAAGCAGCGTGCCGAATGCTCCGCCGGCCGCCCTTTGCACCAGGCTGTGTTTGGCCGGCCGGTGTATTTTGTCGACGACGATGCACGCGCCGATGCACTGGCACAAGACACGCTGGCGCAGATTGCACGCCAGGCCGGGTTTAGCGATATCGAGTTCCAGTTCGAGCCGATTGCGGCCGCTTTCGACTACGAGAGCCGCATCAGTCGTGAAGAACTGGTACTGGTCGTGGACATCGGTGGCGGCACCTCCGACTTCACCCTGATCCGCTTGTCTCCACAATCCGCCTTAAAGCTGGATCGTCAAGATGACATTCTGGCCAATTGCGGCGTCCATATCGGCGGCACCGATTTCGACAAACAGCTGAGTCTGGCCACGGCCATGCCGCTGCTGGGCCTGCGCAGCAAGCTCAAAAGCCAGGCCGAGATGCCATCCAGCGCCTACTTCAATCTGTCGACCTGGCACACTATCAACTTTGCCTATACACGCAAGGCGCTGTCTTCCTTGCAAAGCGTGTACTCCGAAGCGCTGGAGCAGGACAAGCTTGACCGACTGTTTACCCTGATTGCCAAACGCGCCGGTCACTGGCTGGCCATGCAGGTGGAGGACGCCAAGATTGCACTCTCCAGCCAGGAGCAGACGCTTTTGCAGCTGGATGAAATAGAGAAAGGCCTGAACCTGAGTTTGAGCCGCGCCCAGTTCGACGAGTCGATTACCCGCCAGATCGACAGCATAGAACACACCGTCAAGCAGGTGCTCTCACAAGCACAGGTCGCACCAGATGCGGTAGACACTGTCTTTTTCACGGGTGGCGCCAGTGGTGTACCCCTGCTCAGACAGCGTATCGCCGCCCTTTTGCCGCAGGCCAAAGCCGTGGAAGGCGATCTGCACGGCAGCATAGGCAGCGGTTTGGCACTGGATGCGGCACGCCGCTTCGCGTAAGCCTGACTAAAAGCGAAGACTTAGCCGGCTAAGCCCTCGACGTGACAGGCCAGCGCCACCACCGATGCGGCAATCGAACCTTGCGGGGCCGATTCAAACTTGGCTCCCACCAAGCCGCTATCATGGCGCAAGCTACCCTGATGATTGCGTACCCGGGTGTGGACAACGGCAAACTCCTGACTATTGCAGTTGACCTTGATTTTCTGCTGTAACAGGCAATCCTGACGCCGGCCTTTAGGCGGGCAGCTGGCCTGATCAACCTGCAGCCACAATTCGGGAAGGGCACCACTTCTGAAGGTCTCCAGATCAAAGGTAATCTGGTTACCGCTTGCAGTCTCACCCAGTAAGACCCAGCGCGGTGCCGCTTCGGCATGGTACCAGGCGCTGACAAATACTATCCACACCAGCTTTTTCATGGCAGCCACCTCCTGCACGGGTGCCAACTTGCACGCTCCTGCCGGTTTTTGCCTGAATGCTAAAACTGCGGAGCTGCTTCGTTTTAGCAGGCACTGCCGATTCCTGTCGCCAGGAACCTGCCTTAACACCCGCTAAACTAAAGGTTTCATGCACGGCGCTGCCGGTGTACCCTAGCGCTCCAAAATTTGACTTGAAAGACCAACACGATGGATCAAACGGTAAAACTGCTGGGCGCTGCCCTGACACAAAAAGGCAAGTACATGATTTTCCTTGCCTCGAACGATGCCGCGGCCAGCCCGATGGGCGCACGCGCCATTGACGACGATGCCATCCGCCTGCTGCTGCCCGAAGCGGTGAGCAAGCGCGAAGACGCCAAAGAACTGGAAGCCCGCCTGCACCGCGCCATTACCGGCAACAAGCAGCAAAAAGTGGTCAAAATCCTGCTGCATCTGATTACCGTCGAACAACTCAAGCGCATCCGCGTCGCCGATATTCGCCGCCTGCCCGCGTCACTGGGCTGAGTGTGCAGCACTTCGGCATGAATCGCCGACATTCGCTTGACGTTTGATATAAACCCATTTATTATTCGCGTCCTCTTGTGGGGGGATTCCCGAGCGGTCAAAGGGATCAGACTGTAAATCTGACGGCTCAGCCTTCGAAGGTTCGAATCCTTCTCCCCCCACCAGTTCCACCCTGCCGCCACGGCATCTTTAGCTCCACCCGTTTCACAACACCTCGCTACAAATTAACAGCACGCCCATGCGTTCACCGTTAAAGTAGCGCCATGCCAGAATCGTCCAAACCCACTCTCGTTCGCATCAGCCCCTTATTGGCGCTACTGCCCTTTTTGCGTCCTTATCGCCTGCGCGCCATACTCGCCCTGCTGGCACTCACGGTTGCAGCCAGTGCGACACTGGCATTGCCTGTCGCTTTTCGCTACATGATAGACCGCGGCTTTAGCGCGGCGAGCGCAGGGCATATCAACTCGGTTTTTATCGCCCTGTTCGCGGTTTCCGCCGTCCTTGCCACCGCTACGGCCGCACGCTTTTATCTGGTTTCCTGGCTGGGCGAGCGCGTCACCAGCGATTTGCGCAGCGCCATCTATCGCCATGTAGTCCGGATGAGCCCGGCTTACTTCGAGACCACACAGACCGGCGAAGTACTGTCACGCCTGACCACCGACACCTCACTGGTGCAAACCGTCATCGGCACCAGCCTGTCCATGGGCTTACGCAACCTGCTATTGATGGCCGGCGGCCTCATCATGCTGTTTATTACCAGCAGCAGCCTCACCGGCTACATCCTGGCCACACTGGTATTCGTCATCCTGCCCATCATGCTGTTCGGCCGGCGCGTGCGCCAGCTCTCGCGCGCAAGCCAGGACCGCATCGCAGACGCCAGCGCCATGGCCGGCGAAATCCTCAATGCCATCCCGACCGTACAGGCTTTCAATCAGCAAGCGCGCGAGGCGCAACGCTTTGATGGTGCGGTAGAACATGCATTCGACAGTGCACTCGCCCGCATACGCGCGCGCTCGCTACTCACTGCCGTCGTCATCCTGCTGATTTTCGGCGCCATTGTGTTTGTACTGTGGCTGGGCGCACATGCGGTGATAGACGGCAGTCTGACACCGGGCGAACTGGGGCAGTTCGTCCTCTATGCGGTGGTCACCGCCGGTGCCATCGGTGCCATCGCCGAAGTGTGGGGCGACATCCAGCGCGCGGCCGGTGCCACCGAAAGGCTGATGGAGCTGCTGGCACTGGACAGCCCGGTGCAGACGCCCGAGCGGCCGCACGCGCTCGCGGCAACAGGCGACGGCATCCGGCTGGAAAACGTCAGTTTCGCCTATCCGTCCCGCCCGGACACGCCGGCACTACACCAGCTAAACCTGCACATCCACCCGGGCGAGCGCGTCGCGCTGGTCGGCCCCTCCGGCGCGGGCAAAACCACCCTGTTCCAGCTACTGCTACGCTTTTACGACCCGGATCAAGGCCAGATCAAGCTGCAAGGCGTCAACTTGCGCACTCTGGCCCTGAATGACTTGCGCCAGCATCTGGGCGTGGTCTTACAGGACACGGTTATTTTTGCCGCGAGCGCACTGGAAAATATACGCTACGGCAAACCCGAAGCCAGCGATCAGGAAGTCTTTGCTGCCGCACGCGAAGCGGCAGCAGACGAGTTTATCCAGCGTCTGCCGCAAGGTTACGCCAGCCATCTGGGCGAACGCGGCGTGCGCCTGTCCGGCGGCCAGCGCCAGCGCATCGCCATCGCCCGCGCCATTCTGAAAAACCCGCCCATCCTGCTTTTAGATGAAGCCACCAGCGCACTGGATGCCGAGTCCGAACAACTGGTGCAGCAAGCGCTGGAACGCGCTGCCGCCAAACGCACCACGCTGGTCATCGCCCATCGTCTGGCCACCGTGCGCCAGGCCGACCGAATTCTGGTCATGGATCAGGGGCGCATCATCGCCGAAGGCACGCATCGCACCTTGCTGCAAAGTTCGCCCCTGTATGCGCGGCTGGCTGCCCTGCAATTCGGTGCACAGGCCGACGAACCGGCCTAAACACACTGCGGAATTTTCCACAGATTCTGTGGAAAAGCAGCCGTATAGCGGGGCAAAGCCAGAAGAAAATCCATATAAATCAATGCACCCGCAAGTGGCGATTAAAATTTGCACAGCACATCAAGCAGGCAGATTCAAGCCGGCAGGTCAAGCCCTGATGCACCCTTTCCCATATCGGAATCCGTCAGCACAACACAAAACCCGGCTGCTAGCATCAGGACATCCGGCACAGCAAAAACGCACGCCACTCCAGGAGCAAGCCATGAGCAAAATCATCATCAACGGCCACAATTTCGTTAAATCCCTGCTGGACGGACAGGCACGCGGCGACGAATTTGTTCAGGCCATCAATGACTACCTGAGCTATCTGGCCGAACAGGCCGAAATGTCCGGCATTACGCTGGAGGTCGAAAACGGCAATCAAACCCCCGATGTATACCGCATCACCGACGAGACAGACAGCGCCGACTTAAGCGCCGCACAAGACTTTATGCAGCACCGGGTCAAAGACTTCTGGGCTTGGCATGGCCGCACACAAGGCTAAACAATTAAGCCAATCGGGAACTGCTGCCGTATTCACTTGCCAAAGCGATATCAACTTATCAGGCCGAACATTCCATGAACAGCGCACAACAACAAGCCATCCTGAGCATCGCCCTGCTCGCCGCCTTTGCCGACGGCAATAACGACGAACGCGAGCGCGAACATATACGCGCGCTAGCCGAATCCATGGGGCAAGGCTCGGGCATGGACCTCACCCGCTTGTATCAGGACGTGTTATTCAAGCGGATCACGCTCGCGGATGCCTGCTCAAACCTGGACGATCAGGCTGCGCGCCAATTTGCCTTCGAGATGGCGGTGTGCGTTTGCGATGCCGACGGGCGTACCAGCGAGGCCGAACGCGCCTTTCTGGCGGACTTGAAAGCCCGCCTGCAGTTGGCGGATGCAGACAGCCTAGCCTTCCAGCAGGAGGCCGATGCCATTGCCGATGCCGGCCAGTATGCGGCACCGCCAGCCGCTGCCGCTGCAAAACAGCAAGCCGCACCAATTGCCAGCAGCAATGCGCAAGACGAAGCCGAGCTTGACCGCTCCATCCTCAACTACGCCATTCTGAATGGCGCACTGGAATTGCTGCCGCAATCCTGGGCCTCGGTCGCCATTATTCCGCTGCAGATCAAGATGGTGTACGGCATAGGCAAACGCTATGGCTATGAGCTGGATCAGGGCCATATCCGCGAATTTTTATCCACGATCGGTATCGGACTGACGTCGCAATATCTGGAACAATTCGGGCGCAAGCTGATAGGCGGGCTATTTGGCAAAGCGGCAGGGAAATGGGGGACAACGCTGGGCGGCGCAGGCACCGGCATGGCATTTTCTTTTGCCAGCACCTATGCACTAGGCCAGATCGCCAAGCGCTATTACGCTGGCGGCCGCCAGATGAGCACGGCGCTACTGCAGCAGAGTTTTCAGGGCATGTTAGGCCCGGCCAAAGAGATGCAAAGCCAGTACCTGCCGCAAATTCGCCAGCGCGCCGGCACGCTGGATGCAGCTGAAATCATGAATCTGGTAAAGGGGCGCTAAGACGCAGCCAGTACGCGCTCGACCTCGGTGTCTTCCACCTGGGTGAAGTCGCGGTAAAACTGCCCGACCGAGGCGAACTGGGCGGGCGCACTCAAACACACCAGTTCGTCGCAATGCGCACGTACCCGCGCACAAGCATCCGGCGACGCCACCGGCACGGCGCACACCAGCCGTGCCGGACCTTGCAAGCGCAGCGCATCCAGTGCTGCCAGCATGGTGGCACCGGTCGCCAAGCCATCGTCCACCACAATCACGATGCACCCAGCAACCGGCAAAGATGGGCGCAGCGGCGTATAACGCGCGCGCCGCGCCCGTATTTTGGCCGACTCAAGCTCACGCTGCTGCTCGATCCACTGCGCATCGGCACCCGCCTGCCCGGCCCAGGGCATCAACACCACCTGCCCTGTTTCACTTAGCGCACCGATGGCGAACTCGGCATCTCCCGGCGCATGCAGCTTGCGCACCAGCACCACATCCAGATCGCCTTGCAGCAAGTCTGCCAGCTCGCGCCCCATCGGCACCGCGCCACGCGGAATGGCCAATATCAACGGATGCTGGCCACGGTAAACCAGCAAGGCCTGCGCCAACTGCCGGGCGGCATCCAGCCTGTCATCAAAGCGCATACACCCTCCCGCTAAATGGTCTTGCTTATCTGCGCCCCCGCCACGGCAGGCGCAGGCCGAACTGACGGATCGCAATATTCAAGCCCGTCAAAATGACGGCCAGCCAGATCGGCCCGTAAGTGAGCAGGCGATTGGCACTCAAAGGCTCGCCCAACAGCGTGATAGCCAGCAAAAACAGCAATACCGGCTCCACATAACCCAGCAAGCCCATCATCCCCAGAGGCAACAGGCGGCTGGATGCCAGATAGCACAGCAAGGCAACGGTACTGATCAAGCCCAGACCCGGCAAGAGCAGCCAGAAGCGCGCCTCGTCCAGCACACCGTAACTTGCCGGACCCAGATAGCACAACATCAGGATAGCGACCGGAAACAAGAACGCCATCTCCAGCGCAAAACCGGTCAGCGCCTCCAGCCGTGCCCAGCGCCGCAACACGAAATAAGGCGGATAACCCAGCGCGACCAGCACGGTGGGCCAGGCAATGGCACGGGTCAGCCACAATTCATGCAGCACCCCGAGCAAGGCAAAACCCACCGCCAGCCACTGCATGCGGTACAGATGCTCGCCATACAGCCAGCGCCCGAACAACACCATGGTCAGGGGTAGCAAGAAATAGCCCATCGCCACTGACATGGCCTCGCCATTGATAGGTGCCCACATAAACAGCCACTGCTGCACGCCAAACAAGCCGGCCAGCAAGGGCATGGCCAGCAGCAGGCGCGGCTCGCTGCGCAAGCGCTGCAGCAAGTGGCAAAACGCCGGCCATTGCCGGCGCAAA
This sequence comes from Aquitalea sp. S1-19, assembly GCF_024343515.1. Lineage (NCBI taxonomy): Bacteria > Pseudomonadati > Pseudomonadota > Betaproteobacteria > Neisseriales > Chromobacteriaceae > Aquitalea > Aquitalea sp. S1-19. Next base: position 10,792 of record NZ_RJTZ01000017.1, read on the forward strand.
ACCAGCAGCAGAAAGACGCCCGGCAAAGTCCAGATGATGCGCCAGGCAAAAACGGCCTCGCCGGACAAGGGTGACAGCAAGGTGGTATAGCCGGACAACACGGCAAACAGCAGCGAGGCCAGCACCGAAAGGGCTACGCCGCTACCGGACAGACCAATAGGAGGATTCATGGAAAAACTCTGAGAAAAGACAAGCGCCGCAAGCCAGGCAGACACCGCTATCACGAGAAAAAACAGCACACAGCAAGCGCAACTCAGGGCACAACAGAACTTACTCGCCGGCGACCTTGCCGCGCAGCGCCTTGACGGCACCGCGCTTGGCCTTGCCCTTCAGGCGCCGCTTGCGCGAACCCAGCGTCGGCCGCGTCGCATGACGCAGCTTGGGCACATGGGCCGCTTCATCGATCAGCGCCTGCAAGCGCGCCAGCGCATCGGCGCGGTTCAGTGGCTGACTGCGATGCTGCTGCGCCTTGATCACCAATACGCCCTCGCGGCTCAAGCGCGAATCGGCCCGCGCCAGCAGGCGCAGCTTGATGTCTTCGGGCAGACTGGAAGCCATTACATCAAAACGCAGCTGCACCGCACTGGAAACCTTGTTGACATTCTGTCCACCTGCGCCTTGCGCACGCATGGCCGAAAACTCGACCTCGGTTTCCAGCAGCAGGTAGTGCTGCATCACGCGTGCGCGATACGCAAGTCGCGTGCGCCGTCAACCAGGTCAATATCCTGATAACGCAACAAACCGGGCAAAGTAGCCGGCAAAGCCTCATCCAGCGCCTTGCCCTGCAGCAGGGCGATGGCCGGCGCTACCACACACTCGGCCAGACGCGCCTCGTTATCGACGGCATCCAGTTGCAACGAGTACAGCCACTCATCACCGAACGGCGACTCGGACTCGTCCCAGCTCAACAAGCGCCCTTCCCGGTTGCGCCACGGCTGCCAGCCATCAGCCGGAAAGCCGATATAGGCGTCGTAATCAAAGCTGAACTCGCATGCCCAGTGCGCCACATGCAGCACCGCGCCAAAGGGCTCGTCCGCCCCCCCTTCCACGCGCTGCGGCACGCCGTTGCCGGACAGGCTGATCTGGATATTGATCCACGCCACCTCGACATCCTTGCGGTTTTCGCGCTGCAAAATCGGAAAACTCAAAGCCAGCGCACTACGCTCGCCCGCCGTTTTCTGCACTTCGCTCAACATCTTGCCCGGCTTGCCAAGCTTGGCGGTCGCGATCGCTTCCGACAGCTGGGTATTCAATACCTGCTCCAGCGCCTTGACCTTGCGCCACACCTCGTTGGCATTGTTCTGCTGTTGACTCATGCTACCCATCCCTCAAATCCTTGCGCCGCCCTGACGGGCGAAAACCCGCATGATACCGGCAATCCGCCAGTGCGGCGACCGCGCCCGCCGGCAAAACGCCAGCGCTGGCGTCTACACTGGCAAAGCGTCATCCGGGCAGACAAAGTGGCGCGTTATAACCATTAATAGCAACGCCTTGGTGAACACCGCACCAAAGACTATAATGGCCGATTGAAAACCGGCCCCATCAAGGAAATCACATCATGGACGTAAGAGACAGCAACGGCACTTTGCTTGCCAGCGGCGATACCGTATCGGTTATCAAGGATCTCAAGGTCAAGGGTTCCTCCACCGTGATCAAGCGCGGCACCGTATTCAAGAATATTCGCGTCGATGAAGACGACGATGAGCATGTCGAATGCCGCAACGACAAGATCAAGGGCCTGATGCTCAAGACCTGCTTCCTGAAAAAAGCCTGATCCTGGCTTGCAGGCAGACAAAAAGCGCGCACTCGGCGCGCTTTTTGTCTGCCTGCAAGAAAGCACACGATTTGCAAGACGCGTGTATTGAGATCTGCACAAACGACCCCATTATCGAAAATAATCCGCAGCAAGCACCATGGCTGCACCCACCCTCAAGACAAGAACAGGAGCCTCTGATGGCTATCACCGTAAACGGCGTTGAAATTACCGAATCCATGATTGCAGCCGAGCAGGAAAACCACGCCGATACGCCAAGCCCGCGCGACGCGGCCGTTCAGCAACTGATTCTGCACGAACTGCTACTGCAAGAAGCCCGTGAAAACGGTATCGACACCGCCAATGATGGCGAAGCCATCGGCGCGCTGCTGGACAAGACCTTGCAGTTCAGCCCGGTCGACGAAGTGGCCTGCCTCGAGTTCTACAACACCTACCCCGAGCGTTTCCAGCAAGGCGAAAGTGCTGTTGCCAGCCACATCCTGTTCCCGCTGGCCGGCGACGAGCTGGCCAACAGCCTGACCCGTGCCAAAGCCGAAGGCGTGCTGGCCGATCTCATCGCCCATCCTGAACGCTTTGCCGATCTGGCACGCGAACACTCCAGCTGCCCGTCCGGCCAGCAAGGCGGCAGCCTCGGCCAGTTCGGCCGTGGCCAGATGGTGCCCGAGTTCGAGCAGGTCGTATTCAACACCGAAGCAGGCCAGATCGCACCGGAACTGGTTGCAACCCAGTTCGGCCACCACATCATCCAGGTGAACGAGCGCCAAACCGGCGGCAAGGTCAGCTTTGAAGAAGTGAAAGAGCAGTTGCAGCAGTACCTGAACGAAATGGCCGGCCGCAAAGTGATGCACGAATACCTGGCCAAGCTGGTCGGCAATGCCAAGATCGAAGGCTTTGCCATGCCAGGCCTGTAAGGCTGACGCACAAGCACACACAACAACCGGGCCGCGTGCCCGGTTTTTTTGGTCTGGGGCAAATAATCTGCCCATACCATCAGGGAGCCTGCGATATGGATAGACTCGAGCTCAAAATCCCGCCACCGCTGCTATTTTTGCTTTTGGCGGGACTGATGTGGCTATTGTCCCGCGCCACACCCGATATGCGCGGGATAGAGGCCGGCTTTTATCCGGTGGCGGCGCTAGCCTTGTCCGGCAGCCTGTTGCTGCTTGCCGGTGTCGCCGCCTTTATCCGGGCACGCACCAGCGTAGACCCGCGTAAACCCGATGGCGCATCGGCGCTGGTCAGCAGCGGCATCTACCGCCTGAGCCGCAACCCCATGTATCTGGGCGACTTGTTGCTTTTGGGCGCATGGGCGTTTTATCTGGGCAATGCGCTGACGCTTATCCTGCTACCGGTGTTTGTACTCTACATGAACCGCTTCCAGATCCGGCCGGAAGAGCGCGCGCTAGGCCGGCATTTCGGTGCCGCCTACCACGACTATTGCCGGCGCGTTCGACGCTGGCTATGAAGCACTTGCCTGCGCCGCCTGGCGCAGGCAGACTGCAGCCCTTTTTCCGGAGAACCGCCCTTGCTGACCCTGCTTGCCTGCCGCATAGACCGTAGCCAGATGCTGCTGGTCAATACCCGCCTTGATGGTTACCCCGCCTACTTCCATATCGAGCCGGTCGCGCTGGCCGATTATCTGGGTGTAGACAGCATCCCCGACCTGCCGGCCTGCCTGAGCGAAAACTGGCCGACACTTGCCCCGCTACTGGCCAGACTGGTACGCCGCTATGGCAACGACTTTACCGTCACCAGTGCCATGCTCAAGCCTTAAGCCGGACTCTTCCACTCGGCCTTGGGCCACAGGGGAATGCCGCCGCGCGGAGTAAAACGCCCTTCGACCACGATATGGCGCGGCTTAAGCAGATTGACGAGATCATTGCAGATGCGGCAGATGCAGGACTCGTGAAACTCGCCATGCATGCGGAACGAACCCAGATACAGCTTGAGCGACTTGGACTCGACGCACCAGTCTCCCGGCACCATGTCGATGACGATGGTGGCGAAATCGGGCTGGCCGGTGACCGGGCACAGGCTGGTGAACTCGGGACAAGTGATATTCAGACTGCCGGTCACGCCATTGGGGTTGATCGCGCTTTGGGCATAGGGGTTGGGAAAGCGCTCCAGCAAGCTGGCATCCGGCTCGTCGTAACGGTAGTCGGTTTTCTTGTTACCCAGCGATTGCAGATCGGTATGCAGGTCCATGATATGGCTCCGGATGCGAAAATTAGGAAATGGGGAATAATGGGTACGGGGACCGCTAGCGGATGCCGACCAGCTTGTGCCCCTGCAGCGACAAACGCCAATGCGGCGCACGCATGCAGTAGTCAATGGCGGCGGCGGTATTGCCGGCGCGGGCGCTGTCATCCATAGGCTGCAGCCATGCGTGGGCAAAGCCGGTGGTATCGACATCGTGCGGCAACAAGCCGGTTTGCGGATACACCAGCTTGATTTCATCGCCGCTGCGCTGCACCCAGTCGGCACCCGCCTTGGGGCTGACGCACAGCCAGTCGATGCCGGCCGGCGCAGCCAGCGTGCCGTTGGTTTCCACCCCGACTTCAAAGCCACGCTCGTGCAGCGCTGCTATCAGCGCCTCGTCCAGTTGCAATAGCGGCTCGCCGCCGGTAAACACCACATAGGGCGTACCGCCCTGCCCTTGCCACTGGCGGCAGATATGGTCGGCCAGCACCTCCGAACAGGCGAAACGTCCGCCATCGGGCCCGACTCCGACAAAATCGGTATCACAGAAGCGGCAAATCGACTTGGCGCGGTCCACCTCGCGCCCGCTCCACAAGTTGCAGCCACTAAAGCGGCAGAACACCGCCGCACGGCCGGCATGTACGCCCTCGCCCTGCAGCGTATAGAAAATCTCTTTTACCGTGTACATGCACGCTCCCCGTCCAGCCACAGCAGCGCGCCGTCGGTTTCGTTTTCCAACAGGTCGATACGCACCAGTTGCGGCAGCGCAAAATGCGTCGCCAGATAGCGGGCGATGCCGGCGCAGTCAGTCGCATCAATGCCCGGCAACTGATCCAGCGCATGGTGGTCCAGCCGGGCATACAGCGGCTTGAATAGGGCCTTGACCTCGCCGAAGTCGCGTACCCAGCCCTGCTGCGGGTCGATATCACCAGCCAGATGCAGGCGCACCAGATAGCTGTGTCCGGTGTAGCGGCCCTGATCATCAAACGGCACCGCCGCTTCGAAGCGCTGCTCCTTCCAGATGCGCAGGCCCTGATCATCAAAGCGGCTACCGGCCGTGGCAGTCTCGAACACTTCCACCGCCGCCATGGCCGGCAAGCGCGCCGACAACGCATCAAACAGCCAGCACGCAAGCACTTCGCTGGTCGGGTTTTCCAGGCCAGCAATCCGGTTCAAAGTGCCGTGTTGCAACAAGGCATGCAGCGGCTGCCACGCTTTTTCCAGCGCCGCATAATCCGCCAGGCCAGCATCGGCCAGCAGGCGCACGCCAAAACCATGGCCATGCAGCCGCCCGCACTGATGCCCTTCCGGCACATGCGGCAGCCAGTGCGCCGCTTCAAAACCGGTTTTCAGCCAAACCCGCGCTTGACCCTCGGCATCCAGTTCCACCCCGCGATCGGGTGCGCTACGCAGCGACAAGGCGGCAGGCACGGCCAGATCGCTAGCCAGATGACGGATCAGGGTCAAATCATCAGGACAGGAAAAACGGGTATTCAGATCGCAGTAGTCCAGCCCAGCGCATATGGCGCCAAGTCGCGCGCGCAAATCGGCCAAAGGCAGATCGGCCTTGGCTGTTACGGAAAAACTGTGGCCATGGGGAATGGCGGATAGGCTACGGGCTGCCTCGAAGCCTGCCTTGGCAATATGTAGAGTGTGCATCAGCAGCCTCCCACGCGCACAACCAGCGGGTCAGCCACACCGGCCTCGGCAAAGCCCTTGGCACGCAACAGGCAGGATGCACACTCGCCACAGGGCGGCACAGCGCCCTGATAACAGGTGTGACTGTAAGCCAGTGCAGCCAGCGCACCGACCTCTTCGGCCAGATGCACGGTTTGTGCCTTGCTCATAAACATCAGCGGCGCATACAAGGTGATGCGGCTATCCATGCCCAGATTGATCGCCAGCTCCAGCGCCTTGAGCGTGCTCTCGCGGCAATCGGGATAGCCCGAGTAGTCGGTTTGCGCCACACCGGTCACGACATTGGCGATGCCGCACTGCCAAGCATGGGCTGCGGCAAAGGTCAGAAAGATCAGGTTGCGCCCGGGCACAAAAGTGTTGGGCAGCGCACCGTCGCTGCGCACGCCGTCTTCGGGAGCGATAGCCGCATCGGTCAGCGCATTGCCGCCCATGGCTGCAAAGGTATCAATCGGAAGGATGGTATGGCGGACGCCAGCCATGGCCGCGATGGTGCGGGCGGCATCCAGCTCCACACGGTGGCGCTGGCCGTAATCGAAAGTCACGGTCTCTACATGGGCAAAGCGCGACCGGGCCCAGTACAAACAGGTGGTCGAGTCTTGTCCTCCGGACAGCACAACAAGGGCGCGGTCGGGTTCCAGCGGGGTATGGCTCATATTGTCCTTCGAGAACAGTCGAAGTGAATCGGAAAGCTGCCGCTCGGTCTCGCGGCGCGGGGCGCATTCTAAAGGCAAGCGACTACTACTGCCAAGCACAAAGTCTTGCACGAGCCAAAAAGCCATGCAGGGGCTGTTGCATGCAAAAAGTCGGCAAACACCCGACAAGACGCTGCAAAACCCGATGCGCCGTCTATAACACAGAGCAGTTGCCGTACTACCGATTGGTCATATACCAGCCATGCCAAACCGAAAGCACACAGGGTTTGCATCCCGGCTAAAGGGTTCAGCTACACCGCAGCACGCTATTTCGCATTTTGACGCCGATGCCGCGGCAAGCATCCAGCTTGCAGCACATCAATTTTTCTGGAGGAAGTCATGTCTGACAACAGACTGAAACTGGGTGCCCTCACCGCACTGGTGGTCGGCTCAATGATAGGTGGCGGCATTTTCTCGCTACCTCAGAACATGGCGGCCGGAGCAGGAGCCGGCGCCATTATCATAGGTTGGGCTATTACCTTTGTCGGCATGCTGGCACTGGCTTTTGTTTTCCAGCAACTGGCCACCCGAAAACCCGAAGTCACTGGCGGCGTCTACGGCTATGCTCGCGCCGCACTAGGTGACTATGTCGGTTTCAACTCGGCCTGGGGCTACTGGATCTCGGCCTGGATAGGCAACGTCGCCTACTTTGTGGTGATGTTCTCCGCCCTGTCGTTCTGGTTCCCGATGTTTGGCGAGGGTAATACCGGCGCCGCCATTATTTGCTCCTCACTCTTGTTGTGGGCGCTGCACTTTCTGGTACTGCGCGGCGTGCAGGGTGCGGCGATGATCAACACCATCACCACCATCGCCAAGCTGGTTCCACTGGCGCTGTTTATCCTGATCGTACTGTTCGCCTTCAAGATCGACACTTTCAATCTCGACTTCTGGGGCAAACCCGAACTGGGCTCCATTGTCGACCAGGTGAAAAGCACCATGCTGGTGACCGTATGGGTGTTTATCGGCATTGAAGGCGCCTCGATGTTCTCCAGCCGCGCCCAAAGCATGGCCGACGTAGGCAAAGCCACCGTAATCGGCTTTTTGCTCACCATAGCCTTGCTGATTGCGGTATCGGTTCTGTCCATGGGTATTCTGACCCAGGGTGAACTGGCTGCGCTGAAGAACCCGTCTACCGCCTATGTGTTGCAAGCCGCTGTTGGCCCTTGGGGCGCTAACCTGATGAATGCAGGTCTGGTGATTTCGGTCGGCGGCGCCTTGCTGGCTTGGACACTGCTATGCGGGGAGACGCCTTACCTCGCCGCCAAGGACGGCATGATGCCTGCCGTATTCAGCAAGACCAATGCCAACGGTTCGCCCGAACCGTCGCTATGGCTGACCAACGGCATGATCCAGCTGTTTCTTGTCATCACCTACTTCAATGGCGCGGTGTATCTGAGCCTGGTGCAACTGGCCACCTCGATGATTCTGCTGCCCTATCTGTTCTGCGCCATTTACTCGTGGATGGTAGTTCAGCGCGGCGAAGGTTATAAGAGCGGAGAGTCGACCGGCAAGGATATGCTGGTAGCGGTGCTCGCCACCGTTTACGGCGTATGGTTGCTATACGCAGCCGGCTTGCAATACCTGCTGCTCTCCATGGTGCTCTACGCCCCAGGCCTGCTGTTCTATGTCTGGGCACGCAAAGAAAAAGCTCAAAAACCATTTAACGGCGGTGAAACCATTCTTGCCATCCTGATTGTGGCACTGGGTGTCTATGCCGCTTACGGCTTGGCAGTAGGCACGCTGAAACTGTAAGCCCCATCCGCAACGGCACACGTCAGCCGGCCACAAAAAAACAGGGCGTCTCCCGATTTAAGGAGCGCCCTGTTTTTACCTTCAGTAGCTTCACCAACGCTGCGAGCCATCAAGTCCTTTAGAGTCTGCTCACGATCTGCTGTGCGTTGGCGATACGGCGTTAAAAACGACTTCGAAATGCTCATGTACCGTATGTACACTCCGCTTTCTTAGCCATTTTTGCCTTGTCTCGCGCTAGCTCGCGAGATCGTGAACACACCCTTAGAACAGCTCGCCCTGATGCGCCTCCAGCCATTTTTTGACTGGGCCGAAACTCTTGCGATGTTCAGCCAGCACGCCATGCGCGGCGATGGCCGCCATATGCTCGGCGGTCGGATAACCCTTGTGCCTGGCAAAGCCGTATTCGGGATGACGCGCATCCAATTCGAGCAAGGACGCATCGCGTGCCGTTTTAGCCAGAATAGAGGCTGCCGAAATGGCAGGTTCGGTCGCATCGCCCTTGACGATGGCCCGTGCTGGCATCAGCAGACCGGTGGGCACGCGGTTGCCATCGATGATGGCCTCGACAGGTTGACTATCCAGCCCCTCCAGCGCGCGGCGCATGGCCAGCATGGTCGCGTGCAGGATATTCAGCGTGTCAATTTCCGCAACACTGGCGCGGGCAATGCACCAGCACAAGGCCTTTTCGCGTATTTCCAGCGCCAGTGCGTCACGCTTGGCCTCGGACAGTTTTTTCGAGTCGGCCAGGCCCGCGATCGGCCGCGCCGGATCGAGTATCACAGCGGCCGCATAAACTTCACCGGCCAAGGGACCCCTGCCCGCCTCATCCACGCCGGCGATCAGACTGATTTGCTGCATCCTGCCACCTCCAGTACCGCGTCTGCCGCCAGACTCGCCGTGTCCTGCTTCAAAGCCAGATGCAGGCGGGTAAACTCCGCCACCACCTCGGCTTGATAAGCCGCATCCTGATAGATGCGGATCAGTTCAGCCGCCAGTTTTTGCGGCGTTGCCTCGCCTTGCAACAACTCGGGCACCACCGCGCGCCCGGCAAGAATATTGGGCAAACCGACCCAAGGCAGCTTGATCTTGCGCTTGACCAGCCAGTAGGTGAACGCCGAGAGCTTGTAGCTGATCACCATGGGACGCTTGGTCAGCGCCACTTCCAGCGTGGCAGTACCACTGGTCACCAGCACCACATCACTGGCTATCATCGCCATCTGCGCATGACCGATCAGCTTGCGCAGCGGCAGATCCCATGCCTTGTGTTCGGTCAGCAAGGCATCGAACCTGTCCATCGTTGCGCGCGTCGCCAGCGGCACCAGAAACTGTGCATCCGGATAGGTCTGAAGCAATAAACGCGCCGCTGCCAGATACACCGGCATCATGAAGTCCAGCTCGCTTACGCGCGAACCCGGCAGCAAGGCAAACACCGGCACCGCTTGTGCCAAGCCCAGTTCGCGCCGCATTGCGGCCTTGTCCGGCACGATCGCAATTTCGCTGGCCAAGGGGTGACCGACAAAGGACACCGGCACACCATATTTTTCATATAGCGGCGGCTCCATCGGAAACAGGCACAGCATGCGTGACACCGATTCGCCGATTTTGGCCACCCGCTCGGGCCGCCAGGCCCAGACCGAAGGGCTGACATAATGCACGGTTGCCAGCCCACCGGACTTGAGTGACTTTTCCAACCCCAGATTGAAGTCGGGCGCATCCACACCGATAAACACATCGGGGCGTTCAAGCAGCAAGGTGTTTTTCAGACGACGCCGTATCCCCAGCAGTTCGGGCAGGCGCGACAGTACTTCCAGATAGCCGCGCACAGCCAGGCGCTCCTGCGGCACCATGCTATGAAAGCCGCGCGCCAGCATGCGCGGCCCGCCTATGCCGGCAAACTCCACCTCGGGGTGACGCGCCTTGATGGCATCAATCAGATAGGCACCCAACAAATCGCCGGACGCCTCTCCGGCGACCATGGCCACCTTGAGCGCGCCCGGCTTGCGGAATAAAGATTCCCCCATGGTCAGCGGATAATCCCTCGCGCCGATTGGGCAAAGAAGCGGGTAAAGGGCTCAAGCTCGGGCTGGGCCGTCACCAGGCCGGCAACTGCCGCCTTGGCTTCGTCCAGCGGCAGGCCCTGACGGTACAGCGCCTTATAGGCATTTTTCACCGCCCGTATCGCCTCGGCACTAAAGCCGCGGCGCTTGAGACCCTCGCTATTGATGCCCGCCGGCACGGCGCGGTTACCCGCAGCCATGATAAAGGGCGGCACATCCTGCGTCACCGCGCTGGAGAAAGCCGTCATGGCATGGTCGCCGATCACGGTAAACTGGTGCACGCTGGTAAAGCCGCCCAGAATCACCCAGTCGCCAATATGCACATGGCCGGCCAGGGTCGCGTTATTGGCGAAGATGGTATGGTTGCCGACCTGGCAATCATGCGCCAGATGGACATAGGCCATGATCCAGTTATCGTTGCCGACACGGGTCACGCCCACATCCTGGGCTGTACCCAGATTGAAGGTGCAGAATTCGCGTATGGTGTTGTTGTCGCCAATTTCCAGACGGGTCGGCTCGCCGGCGTATTTCTTGTCCTGCGGGGCAGCACCCAGCGAACAGAACTGAAACACGCGGTTATTGCGTCCCAGACGAGTATGGCCTTCAATCACCACATGTGGGCCTATCCAGCAGCCCTCACCTATCTCGACATGCGGGCCGATGATGGAGTAGGCGCCGATTTCGACATCGGCGGCGACTTTGGCATTCGCATCGACAATTGCCGTTGGATGGATAGCCATATCAGACCTCGCGTTTGGCACACATGATTTCAGCCTCGCACGCCACCTGGCCATCGACCAGCGCGCGCGCCGTGTATTTGGCGATGCCGCGTTTGGCGGCAATCTGCTCGACTTCCAGCACCAGCTGGTCGCCCGGCACCACCTGACGCTTGAAGCGGGCATTGTCGATACCGACAAAGAAGTAAAGTTCGTTATCCTTGCGCTCGCCCGCGCTCTTGATCGACAGCACGCCGGCGGCCTGCGCCAGCGCCTCGATAATCAGCACGCCCGGCATCACCGGATAGTCGCCGAAATGACCGACAAAAAACGGCTCGTTGATGGTGACGTTTTTCAGTGCCTTGATGCGCTTGCCCGATTCGAATTCGGTGACGCGGTCCACCAGCAAAAACGGGTAGCGGTGCGGCAGGTGGCGCATGATTTCACGCACATCGATCGTTACTTCTTCGCTCATTCGGCTTGTCCTTCTTTGTTTTTGATCTGTAAGAGTTCTTTTTCCAGCAGTTTGACCCGGTCAACCAGACGATCCAGATGGCGCAAATGCACGGCATTGGCCATCCAGTCCTTGGCAGTCGACATCGGATAGCTGGAGGCGTAGTTGTCTGCTTTTTTGATCGACTTGGACACCAGGGTGCCGCCGCCGATATGGGTACGGTCAGCAATTTCGATATGGCCGACCATCATCACAGCCCCGCCCAGCGTGCAGCGCGCCCCTATCTTGCTGCTGCCGGCAATGCCGGTGCAGCCGGCAATCGCCGTGTGTTCACCGATCTCGCAGTTGTGCGCGATCTGCACCAGATTATCTATTTTGGCGCCGGCGCGGATCACCGTATCCGACAGCGCACCGCGATCAATCGTGGTATTCGCACCGACTTCGACATCGTCCTCAATCACGACGCGGCCGGTTTGCGGGATCTTGAACCAGTGATCCTTGTCCCAGGCCAGACCAAAACCATCGGCACCAATGACCGTACCCGAATGGATAGCCACACGATGGCCAATATGGCAGCCGTGATAGATGGTCACATTCGGGTACAAGGTCACATCGTCGCCCAGTACCACACCATCCCCCAGCACCACGCCCGGATAGAGGCGGCAACGCTCGCCGATCACCACGCCACGCCCAACCGACACCAAGGGGCCGATTTCGCAGCTGTCCGCAACTTCTGCGCTGGCGTCGACCACCGCGCGCGCATCTAGACCCGGCCGCAGGGCAGGCGCGGGATTAAGCAAAGTCGCTACGCGGGCAAAATACAGATAAGGATCAGCGGTCACAATCAGGCTGCGCCCGGCTGCCGTGGCCTCGTCAAGCATATCGGCGCGCACAATCACGCAGGCGGCAGAGCACAAGGCCAGCTCGCGCCGGTACTTCGGGTTGGCAAGGAAAGTAATCTCGCCGGCCTGCGCGCTGCTAAGCGGAGCCAGCTTGACGATTTCGCAGTCTTCACCAATCAGTTCGCCACCGAGGTGACGGATAATTTCGGATAGTTTCATGGCAGTAATAAAGCCGACTTGACGTCGGCTGGCAATGGCGCGGACGCATCAGCGCCCGCGCAGCATAAACCGGACCGTGTCCGGGCTTATTTTTCCATTTCTTTCAACACGCGCGGCGTGATGTCGAACTTGGGATTGACGTAGACCGCATCCTGCAGCACCAGATCATACTGCTCTTTTTCGGCAATCTGGCGCACCAGACGGTTAGCCCGCTCCTGCACCGCAGCAAATTCTTCATTGCGGCGCTGATTCAGATCATCGCGAAAATCCCTGAGTTTGGCCTGATACTCGCGCTCCAGCGACCCCATCTCGCGCTCTATGGTACGGCGTGTCCCGTCATCCGGCTTTTTCGCCAGTTGAGCCTGCAAATCCTTGGCCTTGGCACCCAGACGCTTAAGCTCGGCTTCGCGCGGCGCAAACTCCCTCTCCAGTTTCTTCTGCGCGGCTTGTGCCGGCGCGGATTCGCTGTAAATGCGCTCGATCTTGATATAGCCGAACTTGAAATCGGCCGCCGATGCCGGGCCGGCAAAAACAAGGCCCAGCGCCAGACACAGTGTATTGATCGCTTTCACAAAACCTCCCTTAGAAGACCGTGCCCAAGGTGAACTGGAAGCGCTGGATCTTGTCGCTTTCTTCCTTCTTCAACGGCACGGCATAGCTGAACTTCATCGGCCCGACCGGCGACAGCCAGGCCAGCGCAGCACCGGCCGAGTAACGCAGTTCGCTGGACATATCGCTGCCCGCAACCTTAGGGTCCCACAAGGTACCGGCATCGAAGAACAGGCTGGTACGCAGCGAGCGGTTATCCTTCATGCCAGGGAAGGGGAACAGCAGCTCGATGCTGGTCTGCAGCTTGTGCGTGCCGCCCAGATAGTCTTCATCCCCAAATTGATCCGTCTCCTTGGGCCCCATACTGCCATTGTCGAAGCCACGCACCGAGCCTATGCCGCCCATATAGAAGTTCTGGAAGAACGGCACATCCTTGGTTCGGCCATAGCCCTTGACGATGCCCGCCTCGCCGCTGGTAGCCAGAGTGAAGGTCTTGGACAGCGGGAAGAACCAGGTCACGCTAGGCGTAAAGCGCCAGTACTGGATATCGCCGCCAGGCAAGCCCGCTTCCAGACGCAAACCCATGGTGCCGCCACGCGTCGGCCACAAGGCGCTGTCGCGCGTATCGCGTCCCCAGCTGGCACTTCCCAGCAAGGTGGTATTCTTGGGACCATACTCGTCGACAAAGTCTTTATATCGATCCGGGCTCTCGGGGAACAGTGTCAGGTCGGTGTTTTCTGCGCCCAGCCCCAGGTTGACACGGTCGTACTCGGTGATCGGTACGCCCATGCGCAAACCACCGCCAACCGTTGTGCTCTTATAGCGGCTCTGGTCGACTGCATCCGGGTCATACACGCGGTAGTAAGCATCGTAACCAAGGCTCACGCCATCGGCGGTGAAATAAGGATCGGTAAATGATACCGACGCCTGCTTGTTAGCCTTGCCGTTAGAGAAGGCCAGCGCAATCGATTTGCCCGAACCCAGCACATTGCTTTGCGACACCGAGGCCGACAGCTGCAAACCCTCGCCCTGCACGAAACCGACACCGGCCTGTATGCTGCCGGTGGCGCGCTCCTTGACCGAGATCGCCATATCAACCTGATCCGGCGTTTCGGTCACCGGTGGCGTTTCAATATTGACTGTTTCGAAATAGCCCAGCAGTTCCAGACGTTCTTTGGAACGCTTGATCGCCTCACCGCTATAGGTAGAGGCTTCCAGCTGGCGCAGTTCGCGCCGGATCACTTCGTCACGGGTGCGGGTATTGCCGGCAATGGATACGCGGCGCACATAGGTCTTGCGGCCCGGATCGACAAAGAAGGTCAGCTTGACGGTCTGCTTTTCCTTGTCCAGTTCGGGCACCACATTGACGTTGGCAAAGGCGTAGCCTTCGGCGCCCAGCTTGTCGGCAATGGCACTGACCGTTTCATTGACCTTCTCGCGCTCGAACAAAGCCCCGTCCTTGATCGCAATCAAAGGCTTGAGCTCGGCTTCGGCGACTTTCAAGTCACCAGCCAGACGTGTTTCCGACACGCGAAACGGCTTGCCCTCGGTCACATTAATGGTGAGGTAAACGTCTTTTTTGTCGGCGCTAATGGAAACCTGTGTCGACTCGATATTGAACTCGACATAGCCCTGATTCTGATAGAAGGCCTTGAGCTTTTCCAGATCGGCAGACAGCTTTTGCTTGGAGTACTGGTCATCGCGCGCCAGCCAGCTGGTCCAGCCGGACGGTGCCAGCGAAAACTCTTCCAGCAGATCATCCTGCGAAAAATCCTGGGCACCGACGATCTTGATGTCACGAATCTTGGCCGTCACGCCTTCGGTAATATCCAGCGTCACCGCCACGCGGTTGCGGTCCAGCCGCGTGACCGTAGGCTGGATCTCTACCGAGTATTTTCCCCGGCTGTAATACTGGCGCTTGAGCTCCTGTACCGCCTGATCCAGCAAAGCCTGATCAAAGATGCGGCCATCGGCCAGACCATTTTCCTTAAGCGCCTTTTTCAGCTGTTCCTTATCGAATTCCTTGGCGCCTTCGACTGTCAGCTGAGCCACCACCGGACGTTCGGCCACGGCAACGATAACGACATCACCTTCATGCTCGACCCGGACATCATTAAAAAAGCCGGTGGCAAACAATGCCTTGATCGCGTCGGCAGCCTTCTGGCTGTCAAACGTATCGCCCACCTTGACCGGCAGATAACTGAACACCGTACCGGGCTCGGTACGCTGCAACCCTTCTACCTTGATGTCCTTGATGACAAAGCTGCTTTCAGCCTGAGCCTGGGCCATAAAGGCCATGGCAAGTGCAGCGACTAATGTTGTTGTTTTCATGCTTGGCGTCAGCCTCCGAGCAGTCGGCCCAAATCATTGAAGAGGGCAAGAACCATAAGTGCCATGATAATGGCAAAACCGATGCGCTGGCCAAGCTGCTGAACCTGTTCGCTCAACGGCCGGCCCCTGATAATTTCTGCCACATAATACAGCAAGTGCCCCCCATCCAGCACCGGCACAGGCAACAGATTGAGTACGCCAAGACTAATACTGATGACAGCCATGAATGCAAGATAACTTTGCCAACCCTGATTGGCACTCTTGCCGGCATAGTCGGCAATGGTAAACGGACCGCTGACCGCATCCAGCGACACCTGACCAAACAACATGCCACCCATCATTTTTAGCGTGGTCACCGACATGGACCAGGTGCGGGACAGTGCCGCCTCCAGCGCTTCAAACGGGGTGTAATCCACGCGCAAGAGCAAGGACTGGCTCCAAGCACGGTCAACTTCGGGGGCCGCACCGATACGTCCACTGGCCTGCCCGTCCTGCATCACCGTATCCGGACGCAAAGTCAACTCCAGCGTTTTACCCGCGCGTTCAACTTGAAGCTGCATCGACTTTCCAGGATGATTTTTCACCACATCCACCCAGTCCGCCCAGGTTTTGACCGGTACGCCATCCATGGCCAGCAAGGTGTCTCCTACCTTGAGTCCGGCCTTCGCACCCGCACCCGAGGGCTCCAGCATGGCAATTTTCGGCAAATAGCGCGCAGGCATCATCCCAAGCTTGCTCAGACTTTTTTCATCCAGCTGCGTCAGGCCAAAACGCGGCAAGTCGACCTGTAGTTCACGGCGCGTCCCGCCTTGCTCCACGCTTAAAACAAGCTGGCCTTCATTGGCGATACCTTCATTGACGGCATCACTGATCGCCTCCCAGTTAGGCGTCGCCTGACCGTTGATCGCGACAAGCCGGTCACCTGCCTGCACTCCGGCCGCCGCTGCCGCACTTTGCTGCGCCACGGTTCCAATCAGGGGCTGCACGGCCGTGCCGCCAGGCAGCAGCACCAGCCAGAACAGCGCGATGGCCAGCAGAAAGTTGGCCAGCGGTCCGGCTGCAACAATGGCGATACGTTTGTAAACCGACTGGTTATTGAATGCCAGATGGCGATCCTCCGCCCTGACTTCCCCTTCGCGCTCGTCCAGCATCTTGACGTAGCCGCCCAGAGGAATCGCCGCCAACACCCATTCGGTGTCGCCCCGCTGCCGTTTCAATAGCGGCTTGCCAAAGCCGATGGAAAAACGCAGCACGCGCACGCCACACCAGCGCGCGACCTGATAATGACCATACTCGTGAAAGGTTACCAGCACGCCGATTGCCAGCAAAAATGCGAGTACTGTCAGCATCAGCCTATCCTCGTCGCAACAAAACGCCGCGCCTCGGCGTCGCGCGCCATCAGGCCGTCTATCGAAGTACTGGCCGACAAATCCAGCGTCGCAAGCGCGGCTTCAACCTGGCGCGCAATATCGGCAAAGCCGATTTTTCCGGCTAGAAAAGCCGCCACGGCAACTTCATTGGCGGCATTCAGCACGCAACAGGCATCCCCACCCGCGGCCAGGGCCTGATAGGCCAGCGCAAGACACGGGAAGCGTGCCATATCCGGCGCTTCGAAAGTCAGGCTACTCAGTTTAAGAAAGTCCAGCCGCTCGACACCCGCTTCGATGCGCTCGGGCCAGGATAAGGCATAGGCAATCGGCGTACGCATGTCCGGCGCACCCAACTGGGCAATCACCGAGCCATCGCGATAGCGCACCATGGAGTGAATCACGCTTTGCGGATGCACCACCACCTCGATATCGGCCGCCGGCATATTGAACAGCCAGTGTGCCTCGATCAGCTCCAGCCCCTTGTTCATCAAGGTGGCGGAATCGACAGAAATCTTGCGCCCCATGGACCAGTTGGGGTGGGCGCACGCTTGCTCCACGGTCACATGCTCAAGATCAGCCGCTGCCATACGGCGAAACGGCCCGCCCGACGCGGTCAGCACCAGCTTTTCTACGCCGCTGGCCGCCATATCGCCGTTAAAACCAGAGGGCAGCGACTGGAAAATCGCATTATGTTCACTGTCTACCGGCAGCAGGGTCGCACCGCTGGCGCGCACGGCCTGCATAAACAGCGCACCGGCCACCACCAGAGATTCCTTATTGGCCAGCATCACGCGTTTGCCGGCACGCGCCGCCGCCATGGCGGGACGCAAGCCGGCCGCACCGACGATTGCCGCCATCACCGCATCGGTTTGTGGCAAAGAGGCCACCGTTTCCAGCGCGCCCTCCCCCTGCAATACCTCGGTGCGTATACCGGCAGCCGATAGTCGCGGGCGCAGCACGCGGGCGGCCGCCTCATCGGCAACGACGGCAAACAAGGGCTTGAAGCGGCGGCACTGCTCGAACAGCAGATCCAGCTGCGAGTACGCCGTCAGCGCCACCAGATGGAAACGCTCGGGATGCAGCGCCAGCACGTCCAGCGTGCTCTTGCCTATGCTGCCGGTTGAACCCAGCAGCGTAATGCCCAAAGAAGAACGCGACATGTCATGGCCTCTAGATAAACGTGCGGGACAGCGCCATCAGCGCATTAGTCACCGCCAGCACTGCAATCAGGCTGTCGATACGGTCATAAACCCCGCCATGCCCTGGCAATAGCGCGCTACTATCCTTGACCCCTGCCGCACGCTTGAACCAGGATTCGAGCAAATCCCCCTCGACGCTAACCATGGTCAAAGCCAGCGCCAGCGGCACCAGACCCCACAGCGGCAGGCTCACATTAATCCAGCCCAGCTGCGTGACCAGTACGGCATAAGCCACCACTGCCACTAACGCCCCATAGACGCCAGCCCAGCTTTTACCCGGGCTAATGGCAGGCGCCAGCTTTCTTTTACCGAAGGCACGGCCGCTAAAATAGGCCGCCACATCGGCAACCCACACCAGACCCATTACCGCAAGCAGCGCATAGCCATCAGCCGGTGTCGGCCTGAGTTCAATAAAAGCAAACCAGCATGGAAACAACATGGCCCAGCCCAGCACCATGGCAGCGGGCTGATGGGTCAAATGCCAGCGCTTGGCCAGCCATAAAGGAGCCAGCACCAGCCAGAAAGCCAGTACACCGAGTTGCGCAACAAGCGGTAGCGTCCAGCCCTGCAGCCAGACAAGGCCGGCGATGGCGCTGGACACGGCAAGATAGCCCCACTGCATGGGACCTGCCAGACCCGCCATGCGGGAGAACTCCCACAGGGCCACGCCGACAATCAACCAGGAAAAAGCGGCCCACAGCGGCGACGGGAAAACAAACAATGCCGCCAGCATTAATGGCAGCAAGACTAAGGCAGTCAGAATACGGGTCTTGAGCATGGATCAGCCTCGTTGTTGATCGGGCGGCAGTTGTTCGCTGGTACGCCCGTAACGGCGTTCGCGCTGCCGGTACGAGGCAATGGCGGCTTCAAGTGCCTGCCGGTCAAAGTCCGGCCACAGCAGATCGGTAAAATACAACTCGCTATAGGCCAGCTGCCACAACAGGAAATTGCTGATGCGTTGCTCGCCACCGGTACGGATAAAGAGATCAGGCTCTGGCGCATCGCCAAAAGACAGCCTGCCGTACAGCGCCTCTTCACTGATATGGCTCGCACCCTCGGCGATCAGCTGGTTGACCGCATTCAGGATGTCCCAGCGCCCGCCGTAATCGGCAGCAATCGCCAGCGTCAAGCCTGTGTTCGCCGCGGTCAGCGCCTCGGCCGCCACGATGCGCGCCTGCAACTCGGGGGCAAAACGCTCGCGCGAACCTATCACTTTGAGACGGATATTTCGCTCATGCAGACGCTTGGCTTCACGCTCCAGCGCACTGATAAACAGCCCCATCAAAAAGGAGACCTCATCAGCCGGACGGCGCCAGTTCTCGGTAGAGAAGGCAAACAGGGTCAGGTACTCGACCCCCATTTCGGCACAGCCCTTGACCGTTTCCCGCACAGCATCCAGGCCGCGCTTATGGCCGGCTACACGCGGCAACAGGCGCTTTTTAGCCCAGCGCCCGTTACCATCGAGGATAATCGCCACATGACGCGGCACCGGATGCGTGTCCGGCACCGCTACAGTTGAACTACCAAGCAAATCGAGCCCCTTATACCGCCATCAGGTCGGTTTCTTTGGCGGCCAGCGCCTTGTCGACTTCGGCAATGTACTTGTCGGTCAGCTTCTGGATATCGTCCTGAGTGCGACGCTCGTCGTCTTCGGTAATATCCTTGTCTTTCAGCAGCGACTTCAATTCGTTATTGGCATCACGGCGGATATTACGCACCGATACGCGTGCGCCTTCGGCTTCGCTGCGTACCACCTTGATCAGGTCGCGGCGGCGCTCTTCGGTCAACATCGGCATCGGTACACGGATGAGATCACCCATCGCAGCCGGATTCAGGCCGAGGTCGCAATCGCGAATAGCCTTCTCGATCTTGGCCAGCATCGGTTTTTCCCAAGGCTGGACACCGATTGTGCGTGCATCGATCAGGTTGACGCTGGCGACCTGAGCGACCGGCACAGGACTGCCATAGTAATCAACCATTACGTGATCAAGAATGCCGGTGTGTGCACGACCGGTACGCACCTTGTTCAGGTCGTTCTTGAAGACTTCCAGCGACTTCTGCATTTTCAGCTCGGCCGTTTTCTTGACGTCGTTGATCATGTTTACTCCACAGTGTATTTCTGAAAAACAAGGCGGAAAGCGGCGCACTCGCCGTTTCCGCCTGTCGTGTTCTAATGCTTAGCAGTGTACCAGCGTGCCTTCATCTTCGCCAAGCACGACGCGGCGCAGCGCACCATTGCGGAAGATGCTGAATACCTTGATATTCAGGTTCTGGTCACGGCACAGCGCAAAGGCGGTCGCATCCATGACTTTGAGATTGCGCGAGATGGCCTCGTCAAAGGTCAGCGTCTGGTAGCGTACCGCTTCCGGATTCTTTTTCGGGTCGTCGGTGTACACGCCATCCACATTGGTGGCCTTCAGCATGATATCCACGTTCATTTCCATGCCGCGCAAGGCGGCAGCAGTGTCGGTGGTGAAAAACGGGTTGCCGGTACCGGCACCAAAGATCACCACTTTGCCTTCTTCCAGATACTGCATTGCCTTGCCGCGCACGTAAGGCTCGGCCACCTGCTGCATGGTCAGCGCCGACTGCACGCGCGCCACGATACCGATACGCTCCATCGCGTCTTTCAGCGCCAAGGCATTCATGACGGTGGCCATCATGCCCATATAGTCGGCTGTAGCACGATCCATGCCGGATGCAGCCTGGGATACGCCACGGAAAATATTGCCGCCACCGACCACGACACCGACCTGGACACCCATATCAACCACTTCCTTGACCTGGGATACGATCTGTTCGATGGTGGCACGGTTGATCCCGTAGCTATCCCCTCCCATCAGGGCCTCACCGGACAATTTCAACAGGATGCGTTTATAGGCAGGGGCTTGGCTCATGGTGTCCTCGGACTCGTGATTTTGATAGTGTACATTTGCAAAACGGCACCCCGAAACGAGGTGCCGTCCTTCGTAGCCGGATTAAGGCTTAAACCTTGGCGGCAGCAGCCACTTCAGCAGCGTAATCAACTACTTTTTTCTCAATGCCTTCGCCAACAACAAACATAGCGAATGCATTGACGGTTGCGCCCTGCTCGGACAGCAACTTCTCAACGGTGATGTCAGGGTTCTTGACGAACTGCTGACCCACCAGGGTGACTTCAGCCAGGTACTTGCGTACACGGCCTTCAACCATCTTAGCGGCGATATCGGCCGGCTTGCCTTCGGCAATAGCCTGCTCGGTAAAGATGCGGCGTTCGGTTTCCAGCGTCTCGGCAGGAACCTGCTCCTTGGATACGCAGATAGGCTTGGATGCAGCAATGTGCATGGCCACGTCGCGACCCAGTGCTTCTTCGCCATTGATGTCAACGATCACACCGATCTTGGCGCCGTGCAGGTAAGTGGCGATCTTGCCGGTCGTGTCGTAGCGGGCAAAACGACGAATCGTCATGTTTTCGCCCAGCTTGGCGATCGCTGCCTTGCGGATGTCTTCTACGCTCTGGCCGTTAACAATAACGGCGGACAGCGCTTCAACATCGGCAGGGTTGGCTTTGGCAACGGCTTCGGCTGCAGCCTGGGTGAAGGCGAGGAAAGTCGCATCCTTGGCTACGAAGTCGGTTTCGCAGTTGACTTCAACCATGGCGCCCACACCACCTTCAACGAAAGTGGAAATAACGCCTTCGGCTGCGGTACGGCCGGCCAGCTTGGAAGCCTTGTTGCCGGACTTGATACGCAGGATTTCTTCAGCCTTGGCCATGTCGCCTTCGGCTTCGACCAGTGCTTTTTTGCATTCCATCATGCCCATCGAGGTTGCAGCGCGCAACTCGGCGACCATTTTCGCGGTGATTTCCGCCATGTTTAAACTCCTAGATTATGTGAAACAGGTAACCAGACCGGAAAAAAGGGGCTTGCGCCCCCTTGGTTTTCCCTGCTTACTCGGCAGCAGCCGGTTGGGCAGCTACGATTTCCTGCATCGCTTGTGCGCGACCTTCGAGTACCGCATCAGCGATACCACGAGCGTACAGGCGGATCGCACGACTGGAGTCGTCGTTACCCGGGATCACGAAATCGATACCCTCTGGGTTGTTATTAGTATCAACCACACCAATAACTGGGATACCCAGTTTCTGGGCTTCAACGATGGTGCCCTTCTGGTAGCCGGTATCGATAACGAAGATGGCGTCTGGCAAGCCCTTCATATCCTTGATACCGCCCAGCGAACGCTCGAGTTTTTCAACTTCGCGCTGCATGTCCAGCAGTTCTTTCTTGTTGAAACCGCTTTCGTCCGCGTTAGCCAGCGCAGCAGACTTTTCTTCCAGACGCTTGATCGACTGCTTGACCGTCTTGTAGTTGGTCAGCATACCGCCGAGCCAGCGGTGATCAACGAAAGGAACGCCTGCACGGCTAGCTTCTTCACGTACGATTTCACGCGCCTGACGCTTGGTGCCGACAAACATCACGGTACCCTTGTTCGCGGCCAAGCGGCGAACATAGTCCTGAGCACTGATAAACAGTGGCAGGGTCTTTTCCAGGTTGATGATGTGGATCTTGTTGCGGCTGCCGAAGATGTACTGAGCCATCTTTGGGTTCCAGAAGCGGGTTTGGTGACCGAAGTGAACGCCGGCCTCCAGCATTTGACGCATGGTAACGGTAGTGCTCATTAAATAAACTCCTAAGGGTTATGGGCTCCGTTCGCGCAAAAATCCTTGCGGACACCCTTTGGCGCGAACGTGCGTAGTTCCCCTAAATTCCGGGGACGCGGGATTCTATCACTGCCAGGGCGTTATCCTCAAGCTTTGCCATCATCTTGTGCAGATGCTGCCGCCTCGCGCCGTGCGCGCAAGCGGTGTATTTTCATCCAGACCCATAAAACCACGGGCAGCACGCCAAGCAGGGAAAAGGTCAATACGCCGGCAAGCACACTTTCTTGCGCTAGAGAAAACATCAGGATCACATACACCCAGCCCACCATCAGCAAATACATAGCAAAAGACCTTTGAATTGATTTCTACACCCGGGCCTGAAACCTGGCGGGCAAGCGTGAACGACACAACAAAAACGCCGCGCCCCAACTATGGGAAGCGCGGCGTTTTAGCGGTCAGATACGGCTTACTTGGCGTATACCGGGAAACGATGACACAGGGCAGTCGCTTCAGCCGCTACTCGCGCAAGCACTGCCGCGTCTTCCGGCGCATCCAGTACATCAGCGATCAGATTGGCCACAATCACGGCCTCTGCTTCCTTGAAGCCACGGGTAGTAATCGCCGGGCTGCCGATACGGATGCCGGAGGTAATGAACGGGCTCTCCGGGTCATTCGGAATCGAATTCTTATTGACGGTAATATGTGCCTTACCCAAAGCCGCATCGGCGGCCTTGCCGGTCAAGCCCTTGGCACGCAGATCCACCAGGAAGACATGGCTTTCGGTACGCCCGGACACGATGCGCAGACCGCGTTCGGTCAGGGTACGTGCCATTGCATCAGCGTTCTTCAGCACTTGTTCCTGATACACCTTGAATTCAGGCTTAAGTGCTTCTTTGAAGGCGATGGCTTTACCGGCGATGACATGCATCAGCGGGCCGCCTTGCAAGGTCGGGAACACCGAAGAATTCAGGCTCTTCTCGTACTCTGCTTTGGCCAGAATAATGCCGCCACGCGGGCCGCGCAGGGTCTTATGCGTGGTCGAGGTCACGAAGTCGGCATGCGGCACCGGGTTAGGGTAAACACCGGCGGCAATCAGACCGGCGTAGTGCGCCATATCCACCATAAAATAAGCGCCGCACTTCTTGGCGATCTGACCCATGCGTTCGAAATCGAAACGCAAGGCAAAGGCCGAAGCACCGCCAATAATCAGCTTGGGGCGGGTTTCCATGGCCACGCGCTCCATATCGTCGTAATCGATCTCTTCATTTTCATTGAGACCGTAAGCAACGATATTGAACATCTTGCCCGACAGGTTGGCTGGGCTACCATGCGTCAGGTGACCGCCATGACCAAGATTCATCCCCATCACGGTATCGCCCGGCTTGAGGATGGAGAAATACACTGCCTGGTTGGCCTGGGAGCCGGAATGCGGCTGCACGTTGGCGTACTCGGCACCGAACAGTTGCTTGACGCGATCGATTGCCAGTTGCTCGACAACATCCACATGCTCGCAACCGCCATAGAAGCGCTTACCCGGATAGCCTTCGGCATACTTATTGGTCAGCTGGGAGCCTTGCGCCTCCATCACGGCCGGACTCGTGTAGTTCTCCGACGCAATCAGCTCGATATGGTCTTCCTGGCGCTGGCACTCTGCCTCAATGGCAGCGGAAAGTTCGGGGTCAAACTGGGCAATCGACTGGTCAGTAGCAAACATCTTCAACTCTTCCAAATCAAGGGTTCAGTAACGAGGCGTGATTTTACATCATTTGCCGCACATACACGGCGGCTTTCCCCGCTCATACAGGTAAATCAGTGCGCGGCAGCCGGCGCAGTATTGCCCGCATGCAGAAATAGACGCTCACCTTGCTGCTCTTCGACCATCAAGCCCGTAATGACACGCACATCCTCGACCTGACACTCGGCCATCAGTTCGCGCACCATGGTTTCTATCGCCGGCACCGAATCCAGTGGCGACAGCGTCCAGACAAATCCCTCATCCGCACCCTCGCCGCTTACCGCCGACAAGGTGAAACGCAACTCACCACCACGATGGGCGGCCAAGACCGCAACCGGCGTCAGTGATTTATCGCGCAGACGGCGAATCTGACTACTGGCAAAAGCCTGCAGCGCGACTTCATGCCGCGCCTTGCCGCCTTCCACCATGGCCTGCATCAGCATTTGTGGCGGACGGGCAATCGGAAACAGATTAAGCCCTGTGGTTTTCAGCTGCTCGCCCAAAAATTTCATCAATGGCAAACCCCAGGCACCAACGGCACCACCGAGCTTGAGCGCAGACGGACGCCCCTCTTCCTGAATGGCAACCCCCAAGAGGTAACGCAGGAAGACGCCATCCTTGTGCACGGTCACCGCACGACCGGCCAGATTAGCCGGCAAGGCATCCATCATGCTTGCCGCCTCATGCGTCGCACGATAGATCTGGCCAGCCGAAATCTCAGACAGTGAGTCCGGATGCAGCAAAGCGCCACCCAGCCACACTTCGGCACCGGGAGAAAATACCGCATGCTGGCGCAGCAAGGCATTGAGCCCGCCCGCATCGCCAATTTCAGCCGGCAAGCTAACTTCACCGTCTGCGGCAGCCACCAGCACCAGCGGCATGGCAAAAAGTACCACATGCCGGCCTTCGGCATGCTCGACCGCAGCGCGCAAGGCCTGCCATAGTTCACGATAAGCAGCGGCAGATGGCGCCATCGCCAGCGCAACCGACAGGGTCAGCATATCGTCGCGTTTAAGCACATCGCCCAGCGCCAAGCGCAAACCCTCGCGCCAAGATTCGGCATCGGCATCTGTTTTGGCATCAAGCGCAGAAACGGCGTGGTGTATCAGGCGGTTCGAAGCGAGCAAAGCGGGGTATTGACGCGGATCAGGAAGCTGACTGGGCATGGTGTCATCAAACGGCAATGTAAAACGGGTATTGTGGCATATAACGCGTATTCAGTATCTAGCAAGATGAGGACTTTCGTTTAGTGACACCCAACGTCATAAATTGCGACGTTTTCTTACATTTTGACGATTTAAGAACATACATTGATTGACAGTACATCACTAAAAACCGATAATTCAAACTTGTTGAGATGCAGTGATGCTTCTTGATAGTTTCTCCTCTATTTCTCCTTTGTAGACTTGGCGCGGGCTCATAAATCCCGCGCATTTTTTTGCCTGTCGTTTACAGAGAAGCACAAGATGCTGATTTTAAAAGGCTTTTACCAAAGTCGATTTCAGCCACACACCTTGTCGCACACCACAGCGGCGCATAGCAAGCCCGGCGACCACACACTAAAGCCCAGACCCAAGCCCGGAAGCAGCAAAAACAACAATTCCGAACATTCAGCCTCACATATCCAGCTGACGCACCAATGCGGCCAGCGCCCCGCTATGCTCAAGTACCTGTAACGACTGATTCAACTGCGCCTGCAAATCCTCTGCCCCCATAGGCAAAACAATCGCATACTCGTCCAGACCGAATGCCGCATCAAAGCTAAGCGTATCAGTAGCCTCGACATGCAGTACCCGCAGCACATGCTCATCGCCGAATAAGACATCGACTTCGCCTGCATGATAAGCCGCCTGCATCAGTGCAGCATCCGGATAAGCCTTGATTTGCCCCGACTCAACGCCAAGACGCGCCAGATGATCATCGGCACGACTGTACTCCAGCACACCGATACGCCGGATTTGCTGCAGCGGCAGCGCAACCAGCGCCTGAGCGCGCAGCAAACCCTGGCGCTCACGGTAGTACGGCCTGGTAAAGAGAAAGTTGCGCGCCCGTGCCGGCGTGACAGCAACCGCCGAAATCACCACATCCAGCCGCCTTTGCGCCAGCGACTGCAACAGACGCCGCCACGGCAGATTCACAAATACCAACTCCCGACCCATATGCGAAGCGACCAAACGCATCAAGTCGATATCAAAACCGACCGGCTCACCGCGCACATTGAGCGACTCGAACGGTGCATAAGCGGCGTTGATGCCGACACGCAAAGGCTGTACCGCAACCCGGCCAAACAAGCTAGCAAGCGGTGACTGACTATCATTGCAAGCAGTCAACACGCCCGAGAGCACACTCGCCAAAAAAGCCCGCCGTCCCATGCCTTGCTCTGTATTACCCACAACCGACCTTTACCATTTAACCAATAAAAACGGGTCGCTATGGCGACCCGTTCACAACGACAGGCCAAAACCACTCAGCGCCGTTCAACCTGAGAAACATCACGTACCGCACCGGTGTCGGCACTGGTCGTCATCGCGGCATAAGCACGCAATGCCGGACTGACCACGCGGTTACGATCCAATGGCTTCCATGCTGCCACCCCACGCGCTTCCATCTTACTACGACGCTGCGCCATTTCTTCATCCGTCACTTGCAGGACAATGCTGCGCGCCGGAATATCGATCAGAATGGTGTCTCCTTCCTCCACCAGCCCGATTGCACCGCCCTCAGCCGCCTCGGGCGACACATGACCGATGGACAGCCCCGAGGTTCCGCCGGAGAAACGGCCATCAGTCAGCAGTGCGCACGCCTTTCCCAGCCCTTTAGACTTAAGGTAAGAGGTCGGATACAACATTTCCTGCATGCCCGGCCCGCCCTTAGGGCCTTCATAGCGAATCACCACCACATCGCCCTCGACGATGCGATCGGCCAGAATCTCCGCCACGGCATCATCCTGACTCTCGAACAGGCGCGCACGACCAGTGAACTTGAGTATGGAGTCATCCACCCCTGCCGTTTTCACGATACAGCCGCGCTCGGCAATATTGCCGTACAGCACCGCCAACCCCCCATCCTGCGAGTAAGCATGGGCTTTATCGCGGATACAACCATCCGCACGGTCCAGATCCAGCTCGGGGTAACGCATGCTTTGCGAGAAAGCGATGGTGGTCGGTACGCCACCGGGTGCCGCACGATAGAAACGGTGCGCCTCGCTGTCCGGGCTATTGACGCAGACATCCCATGCAGCCAGCGCTTCCTCCATGCTAGGGCTGTGTACGGTCGGCAGGTCGCGATGCAGAATGCCGGCACGATCCAGCTCGGCCAGAATGGCCATCACCCCACCGGCGCGGTGCACGTCTTCCATATGATATTTTTGCGTTGCCGGCGCCACCTTGGCCAGACACGGCACCGAACGCGAAATGCGGTCGATATCGGCCATTTTGAAATCGACCTCGGCTTCACTGGCTGCCGCCAGCAAGTGCAACACGGTATTGGTCGAGCCGCCCATGGCCACATCCAGCGCCATTGCATTCTCGAACGCCTGCTTGGAGCCTATGCTACGTGGCAAAACCGAGGCATCGTCGCCTTCATAATAACGGCGCGCCAGATCAACGATGGTGCGCCCCGCCTTGAGGAACAACTCCTTACGGTCGGCATGCGTGGCCAGCATCGAGCCGTTGCCCGGCAAGGACAGGCCCAGCGCCTCGGTCAGGCAATTCATCGAATTGGCGGTAAACATGCCCGAGCACGAACCGCAGGTCGGGCAGGCAGAGCGTTCAACCTTGGCCACATCCTCGTCCGAGATGCGGCTGTCGGCCGCCTCGACCATGGCGTCCACCAGATCCAGCTTACGGATATCATTACCCCACTGCACCTTGCCCGCTTCCATCGGCCCGCCGGACACAAACACCACAGGAATATTCAGCCGCATGGCCGCCATCAGCATGCCCGGGGTGATCTTGTCGCAGTTGGAGATACACACCAGCGCATCGGCACAGTGCGCATTCACCATATACTCGACCGAGTCGGCAATCAGCTCGCGCGAAGGCAGGCTATACAGCATGCCGCTATGGCCCATGGCAATGCCGTCATCCACGGCGATGGTATTGAATTCTTTAGCCACACCGCCGGCGCGTTCTATTTCACGCGCCACCAGTTGGCCCATATTGTGCAGATGCACATGACCCGGCACAAACTGGGTAAACGAGTTGGCGATGGCGATGATGGGCTTTTCGAAGTCATCATCCTTCATCCCGGTGGCGCGCCACAAGGCGCGGGCGCCGGCCATATTGCGGCCAGCCGTGGTGGTGCGAGAACGGTATTGCGGCATGCTTTTTCCTTGAGGTTCGATCTGAGTCCGGTATTCCTCCGGCCGGCATTGTGCACCGGCACCACCTTGCGTTGAGGCATCGCGCCCACTCCGGGGTAGGAAGCGAGGCACGGGGGAACACTTTTACGTATAATTTCGTCACTCTCCTTTTACCCCATTCGCACACCACCTGACAAATGCTCATTCATCCGCAATTCGACCCGGTGGCTATCCACCTGGGGCCACTCGCCATCCACTGGTACGGTTTAATGTACTTAGTGGGGTTCATGTGTTTTATCTGGCTGGGCAATGTCCGCATCAAAGCCGGCCACAGTTTCATGACGCCCAAGCTACTGGATGACCTACTAATGTACGGCGTACTCGGTGTCGTCGTCGGCGGGCGCCTGGGTGAAGTGCTGTTCTACCAGCCCGGCTACTACCTTGCCCATCCGGCCGAAATCCTGATGGTATGGAAAGGCGGCATGTCGTTTCACGGTGGCTTTCTAGGCGTGCTGTTTGCCATGTGGCTGTTCGCCCGCCGCCATGGCCAGACTTTCTGGCAGATCACCGACTTTATCGCACCACTGGTACCTCTTGGCCTCGCGGCCGGACGTGTAGGCAATTTTATCAATGGCGAACTGTGGGGACGCGTGACCCGCGCCGATGCGCCATGGGCGATGGTGTTTCCGCAGGCACGAATTGAAGACATGAACTGGGTTCAACAACATCCTGAGCTCTTGCAGACCTACCTGACCTTGGGTGGCCTGCCACGCCATATGTCGCAGCTTTACCAGTTTGCACTGGAAGGCATCGCACTGTTTGTTATTCTCTGGCTCTACTCCGCCAAACCGCGCGCCAGCGGCCGCGTCTCGGCCGTCTTTCTGATGGGCTACGGCGTATTCCGCTTCTGTGCCGAATTTTTCCGCACGCCGGACGCCGGCATATTCGGCCAGTCCTACGCCATCAGCATGGGGCAGTGGCTGAGCCTGCCGATGATAGCGATAGGCATCCTTGTTTACATCTGGGCAGGAAGGCACAAAGCGAGTTAAGGCTTACAGCCCAAAGCCGTGCCCCTGAAACCCAAGCCTCACCAGCACCTTGCAGTTGGCGCGCTGAACGCATTAAAAAACCCGCCCTGCTGCTGACGCAAACGGGGCGGGTTAGTAAAGCACCGACACAAGTGCAGTGCATTTCAACCATGCTGATGCGCGAATTCGCCCATAAAGCCAACCAGCGCCTTCACGCCTTCGATAGGCATGGCGTTATAGATGGAGGCGCGCATCCCACCCACCACGCGGTGACCTTTAAGCTGCACCAGACCACGTTTTTTAGCCTCGGCAACAAACACCTCGTCCAGCGCCTCGTCTTTCAGGCGGAACACCACATTCATCTGCGAGCGGTCGGCCTCGGCCACATGGGTCGAATAAAAACCGTTGCTGGACGCGATGGCATGATACAAAAGCCCGGCCTTCTCGCTATTGCGCGCCGCCATACCCTTTACTCCGCCCTGCTCTTTCAGCCACTTGAATACCAGACCCGCGATATAGATAGGATAAGTCGGCGGCGTGTTGTACATCGAGTCGGCGTTGGCGTGCACCTGATAGTCAAGCATGGTCGGCGTACCCGGCATCGCCTGCCCCAGCAGGTCTTCGCGCACGATGACCACCACCAGGCCGGACGGGCCGATGTTCTTTTGCGCACCGGCATAGATCAGGCCGAATTTGGCCACGTCAATCTCGCGCGACAGGAAATCGCTGGACATATCACACACCAGCGGCACCTTGCCGGCATCCGGCACAAAGGGGAATTGCACGCCACCGATGGTCTCGTTCGAGGTGTAATGCAGATAAGCCGCCTCGGGGTCGCACTGCCAGATGCTTTGATCCGGCACATAGCTAAAACCGCGATCTTCGGCGCTGGCCACCACATTGACCTTACCAAAACGTGAGGCTTCCTTGATAGCCAGCTTGGACCAGTGCCCGGTATTCACGTAATCGGCCGAGGCTTTGCCCGCCAGCAGATTCATCGGCACCATGGCAAACTGCTGCGAGGCCCCGCCTTGTAAAAACAGCACCTTATAACCCGCCGGCACCGCCATCAACTGCCTGAGATCCTGCTCGGCATCATGGATGATTTCCATGAATTCGCGTCCGCGATGGCTCATTTCCATCACCGACATGCCAGAGCCATGCCAGTCCAGCATATCGGCCTGCGCCTCGGCCAGTACCGCATGCGGCAGCACCGCAGGACCTGCAGAAAAGTTGAACAGCTTTGTCATGAACCGCTTCCTTTGTCTTGTCGGTTTAGCCGGTCGCGAGCAAGAAGTGCGCGCGCGCAACGGCCACAGGTTGGGCCCGGTCTTCCTGCCAGGCTTCAATCAGTACATGGGCAACCCGTTTGCCCTGCTTGGTAATTTCACAACTGGCATACAGCGTCTGCGCCCGCCCCGAGCGCAGATAGTCCAGCGAAAAGTCGACGATTTTCGGCGCCTCCAGCGAGTCCCGATTCCACATCAGATGGATCAACGCCGCATTTTCCAGAAAGCCGCCAATCAAGCCGCCATGCAAGGCCGGCAACATGGTGTTACCGATATTGCGTTCATGAAAAGGCAAGGAAAACAGCAATCCATCTTCGCCAGACTCGCTGAACTCAACCCCCATCAACCGGGCATAGGGAATGGCATCAATCACACCAACACAATCGCCGGCATCACGCAAAGCAGCAAAACGCTGCATAAACGCGCTCATGACTTATCCCCCTCGTCCACCATCGGCACCCGGCTGGAGCCTCGCATAAAAGTCGCCACACCGTGGGCGATAGGCAGATCGATACTGTCCTGATAACAGATGGCGCGGGTAAAGGCGATCTGTCCGGCCAGGCGGTAACACTCGGCCGAACAAAAAATAGGCTGCCCAGGTTTGGCAGCCGTCAGATAGTCGATACGCAGATCCAGCGTGGCGATGGTTTCATAGTCAGACAGATTGGCGGTCACGGCCATCGCGCTGGTGGTGTCCACCAGCGAGGTAATCACCCCGCCGTGGATCACGCCACTGGCCGGATTACCGACCAGATCTTCACGCCAGTCTATCCTGAGTGTGGGTTTGCGCCCTTCGACACCCACCCACTCCA
>NZ_RJTZ01000170.1:0-3645 GCF_024343515.1 Aquitalea sp. S1-19
TCCTGCGGATGGCGCTCGTCGGTGACTCGCTGGTAGTACTGCAGGTAGTTTTCCAGTTGCAGTTCATGTAGCCGCTTTTGCAGGCGGCCCATCACCAGCGGCCGCTTGCTGTCGGCCAGATGGACGCCGGCAACACGGTAGATCAGTTGGCGCAGCAGGGTGAACTCCTGTTCGGAGAGCGCGA
Organism: Aquitalea sp. S1-19; assembly: GCF_024343515.1. Lineage (NCBI taxonomy): Bacteria > Pseudomonadati > Pseudomonadota > Betaproteobacteria > Neisseriales > Chromobacteriaceae > Aquitalea > Aquitalea sp. S1-19. Next base: position 185 of record NZ_RJTZ01000170.1, read on the forward strand.
TTTCAGGCATTAGAACAACTCGACGCGGGGTGTTTGGGGGCCGTTTTGCACCTGGCGCAGCGACTCGGCGTAGGCCTGTTCTTCGCGTTTGAGTGCCTGGGCCTGAACGGCACCGACCCCCGCGCGCCGGCACCAGGCATCTCCGGTCGCGGGGACCAGCAGCACCTTGCGCGACCAGGGGCCTAGAAAATCGGAGGCCAGTAGTGGGATGCGCTCGCGCGCGAGCCAGGTCTGGGTGAAGTCGGCGTTGCGCTTGCCAATGGAGAGCACGCCAGGCGGGGTGCTGTCGATTACATTGCCGCCGCCGAAAGCCTTGGCATGGATGCGGTGGCGGGCCGCACCCAGCTTGAGCATGGCATTGAGCAGAGCTTCCATGCAGGCATCGCCGGCCAGCAGCATGTCCTCGTCGGCATGGCGGCTGTTGCGCATCTGCGGCAGCATGAAATGATTCATGCCGGCCAGCGGCAGGCCGGTATCGATCAGACAGACCGCGACGCAGGAACCCAGCAGGGTGGCAATCGGGCGCTGCCGCTCTACTGCCCACTCGCCGGGGCGGATATTGAGTGCAAGGCGCTCAATCTCGCGCGGCGGCAGGGCCGCGTAGTCGCTCATGGCGGGGTCAGGCATCAGCCGGCAGCACGTCGGCAACCTGTGCCAGCATCGAGATTTCCTCGACTGACAGTACGCGTAACACCTCAAGGATGATCACGAACTTGCCGTTCACCTTGCCCATGCCCTGGATAAAATCGGTGCGGATGCGGGCGCCGAAGGACGGGGCCGGCTCGATCTCGGCCGGCGCGATCTCCAGCACTTCCAGCACCGCATCGACCATCACGCCGATATCCTGGCGCTGGTCCCCCTCCTGCAGTTCGATGATGACGATGCAGGTGCGCCGCGAAACCTCGGTCGCATGGTCGCCGAAGCGGCAGGAGAGGTCGATCACCGGCACCACGCTGCCGCGCAGGTTGATCACCCCGCGGATAAAGCCGGGCATCATCGGGATTTCGGTGACCGTGCCGTACTCAATGATTTCCTTCACATTGAGGATGGCGACGGCGAACACTTCGCCGCGCAGGGTGAAGGTCAGGTACTGCTGGGGCGTGCTCGCATGCGGCGTCAGCTTGCTGGCGGGTCGCTGTGGCGTCTGGGCTGCGGATTCCATCGCGCTCCCCTTCAGAATTTTTCGAAGTCGGCTTCATCGAAGACAGCCGTCACGTTGCTTCTGGCCGCGAGCGTGCGGCTGCTTGCCACCGGGGCCGGCGCGCGCACGGCGGCGAGGGCGACCCGGGCTGTGCCGCGCTGCTGGCTGGCTCCGACCGAGAAGAAGTCCATCAGCTGCTGCAGTTGTCCGGCCTGGCCACCCAGTTCTTCTGCGGTCGCGGCCAGCTCTTCCGAGGCGGAGGCGTTCTGCTGGGTTGCCTTGTTCAGTTGGCCCATTGCATTGTTGATCTGCAACACGCCGGTGGACTGCTCCTCGGAGGCGGCGGAAATTTCCTGCACCAGATCGGAGGTCTTCTGGATCGAGGGCACCATCTCTTCGAGCAGGCGGCCGGCGCGCTCGGCCATCTTCACGCTGGAACCGGCCAGTTCGCCGATCTCCTGTGCCGCCACCTGGCTGCGCTCGGCCAGTTTGCGCACTTCGGCGGCGACCACGGCGAAGCCCTTGCCATGCTCGCCGGCGCGCGCCGCTTCGATGGCGGCGTTCAGTGCCAGCAGGTTGGTCTGGTAGGCGATGTCATCGATAATGCCGATCTTGTCGGCGATCGAGCTCATCGCCTCGACCGTCTTGCCGACCGCGCTGCCGCCTTCGCCTGCTTCACGTGCCGCCTTGGACGCCATATTGTCGGTGACGCGGGCGTTCTCGGTGTTCTGTGCGACCGAGGCGGTCATCTGCTCCAGGCTGGCGGTGGTCTCTTCGACCGATGCGGCCTGCTCGGAGGACGACTGCGACAGCGACTGGGCGGTGGCGGAAACCTGGCCTGCTGCATTGGACAGCGCATCGGCCGCCGTGGTGATCTGGGCGATGGTGTCGGACAGCTTGGCGATCGTGTTGTTGATGGCAGCTGCCAGCGCGGCAAAGTCGCCCTGGTACTGCGTGGTGATGGACTGCGTCATGTCGCCCTGTTCCATTGCGGCCATCACTCGCTGTACGTCGCGAATCGGCGACACCACGGCGTCGAGGGTGTCGTTGACGCCAGTGACAATGCTGCGGAAGTCGCCCTGGTGCATGCTGGCATCGGCACGGGTGTCGAGCTTGCCTGCGACCGCCGACTCGGACAGCTGTCGGGCATCGGCAATCAGGCGGTTGACTGCCTCAATACAGGTATTCAGGTTGTTTTTCAGCAGGTTGAAGTCGCCATTGTAACTGTCGCTGATCTTGGCTGGGATGTCGCCACGGGCGATGCGCGCGACGTAGTCGGCGGCAACTTGCAGCGGGCCGATCACCGCATCCAGGGTGTCGTTGACGCCGCTGACGATGGACTTGAATTCGCCCTGATGCTTGCCGGCCTCGGCGCGGGTGTCCAGTCGGCCTTCGACGGCGGCCAGGCTCAGCAGGCGGGTGTCCGCCGCCATGGCCTGCACCGAGGTCTGGACGGCACCGACCGCGCGCACCATTTCACCCACTTCGTCGCGGTGCTGGTTCTCCAGTGTGAAGCCGAAGTCACCGGCGGCCATCTTCTTCGCGGCGCCGACGGCCTCGCCCAGCGGACGGGTGATGCTGCGTGTGATCAAGAAACCGATCAGCAGGGTCAGGGTGACCGCGATGCCGCCTAGCGCGATCAGCAGCAGCTGCGTCTGCTGTGACAGTTCTGCTGCTGCCTCGCCGGACTCATTCATCAGCTTTATCTGGTAGTCGATCAGCTCGTTCACCGCGCCGATATAGGCGGTTTGGGTGCTGCGCAGGTTTCCTTGCAGCAGCGCGGCCGCGGCCTCCCTGTTGTCGGCCTTGATCAGCTCGATCAGCTGTTCCTGATGTTCGACATAGTTGTTGCGGGCGAGCTTGATCTTGTCCAGCAAGACGACACCCTGTTCGCTGGTGATGGCTTTTTCCAGCGTGGTCAGGCGCTCGGTAATCACCTTGCGCTGTTCGGCCACAGTCGCTAGCGACTTGTCTTGTTCGGGGCCGGTGAAGATATAGGCGTTGCGCAGCTGGCGGGCGATGACGTTGATCGCGCCGATGACCTCGTTGGCCTGAACCACCTTGGGGAAGCGGTCCTGTACCGTCAGGTTGATTTCATGCGACAGCTCGGAGATGCGGGCATAGCTGGTCAGTGCCATGGCAGCGAGCAGAGCAAGGATCAGGGCATAGCCAATGGCCAGCCGCGTGCCGATTTTCAGGTTGTTCAACATGCCGTTTCTCCACGGTATGAAAATGGTCAAATTGTTGCGGCCAGCCGGGGCGAACTGCCCTTGCGTGCCTCGTGTTCTTCGTTGCGGGCCGCCCGCTGCACCAGTGCCTG
>NZ_RJTZ01000171.1:0-3603 GCF_024343515.1 Aquitalea sp. S1-19
GGTGGCGGCCATCAACGGCACTTCCAGCTGATGGCTGCGGATAAAACGGGTGACGAACTGGCGCGACTTGCCGATTTCGACGGCAATATCGCTCTTGCCTGCCTTGCCTTCGCCCAGACTGACCCCAGCTAAACTGGCCAGACCGCCCATTTGTCCGGCCAGCGCGGCCAGACCGCCGCCGGATTCGCTTTCTGCCGGTGCCAGCAGTACTTTGGACTGGTAAATATTGGGCATATTCAGCGCCACCGCCACGGCGATGGCGGTGGACATAAGGGTGCTGGCGATAATCAGCCATTTGCCTTGCCACAGGGTTTTGAATAGTTCGAGCAGATCGATCTCGTCGTCCTGTTCATGCGTCATTGGCTGAGTCATTTCGTTTTGCATATTGGTCATGGTTTGATCGCCGCCCATGCGACACCCAGCTGATACATGATCTGGGTGACGGCAGTCCAGGTGGCGAGCGCATCGCGGCTCTCGCTATCAACCGGAACGATAATGGTATCGCCCTGTTCTATGCGCGGCGTGCTCTTGTAGATCCAGTTGCCGCTCGGCATGCGGACCGAGCCGTCAGCCTTGACGATATACACGCGGCTGGTGTCGGCGCGCTTTTTGGCACCGCCGGCCCGCTCCAGATAGTCCTGCATGTCCAGATCGCGCTGATAGGTGTGGTTGGATGGGAACTGCACTTCGCCAATAATGCTGACACTATTGCGTTGCTGCGGAATAAACAGGCGATCCTGATTTTCCAGCAGGATATCGAAGGCCTTTTCGCCTGCCACTACGGCCGGGCCGTTAATCACCAGACGCCCCAGCGCTTTGGTGTTTTCCAGTTGCTCCGCCAGTTTTTGTCCCGCCATAGGGTCGGCTTTTTGTGCTAGCGGATTACCCTGGCTGCGTAGCTGGGCGTAAGACATTTCAGCGCGCAGTTCTTCGTTCATGCGGCGCAGGTTTTCTTGCTCCTGCTCGCGCAGGCTTTCACGGGTAAAGATGGCACCTTGCGGATTGCCGAAGCTGGTGAGGCCGCCTGCGCGGCGGATCAGCTGGCTGAGCATCTCGCCGCGTTTGACCATATAGCTGCCTGGATAGCGTACTTCGCCTTCCAGTTTGACGGTAATTTCTTCGCGCCATTCGGGCTGGGCCAGCACGTTGAGACGGTCTTTGGATTGCAACGGCTGGGTCAGCAGGCGCTCGGCCTCCGTATCATTTAGTGGAATATCGAAGCTGTTATGTGTCAGCTTGAGTTCGCGGCCATTGGCAAGATAACGGCTGAGCTCTATGCGGTCGGCCGCCTCGGTGCGCCCCCCTGCCGCCGTGATCAGGTCGGAAAAAACACCATTGCGCGGCAGCGGATAGATACCGGGAAAGCGCACTTCGCCACGGATTTCGACGATCTGTACCGCCTGCTCGGGGCCGGCCTGCAGCTTGAGCTGGGAGATGACGTCGGTCAGCAGGGCTTCGCGACTGTTATCGATGACTTTTTCTGTCGCGCTCTCCTGTGTCAGCGTTTTTAGCGTGATATCGGTTTGTGCTGCAGCATTGTCGATATTTTTTTGTTCTAGCGTGGATGGCTTGAGCGCGGTATTTCCACTTAGGTTCTTGTCAAAGCTGTCAGCAATGTTGCTGGCAAACAAAATGACCTGATCGCGTTTTTGCAGGGTCAGGTTATGGCGGCTGCCCGGGTTGCGCATGGCCTCGCCCGGCTTGAACTGCAATACCTGGATGCGGCGGGAGGCATCGACTTCCCGTACCACGACACCGTATTCCAGATCAGTGCTGGTCAGCAGGTCTTTTTCCGGGCTGCGGATCAACTGGTTGATGCGCATACCCGGCTTGAAGCTGGCTGGTCCTGCGTGCAGAACTGCGCCCTTGAGCACGACTGCATTATTGTAGGTATCGGATACGCGTAGTGCGGATACCGCGTCACCATCGCGGATGCTAAACGCGGCGGCTTGGCGGCTGCCGGTGCTGATATTGAATAGTTGCGGCCCGGTTTCGCTCTGGCGGGTAATCCTGACTTCGTCCAATGCTTCCGGCTTGAGTCCGCCACCCAGTGCGATCATCTCGTTGAGCGAGGTCTTGCCCTTGAGTTCGTAAATGGCCGGACGGCGTACCAGTCCATCAATAGCTACGCTGGGGCCTTTGGCAGGAATAAACACTACATCGCCGGCGCGCAGGCGGATGTCTGCCTTGTTGTCGCCTTTAAGCAGGAGCTGATACAGATCCATTTCCTGTACCACGCGGCCATTGCGTTTGACCTGGATCTTGCGCAGGCTACCGCCGGTATTGAGGCCGCCGGCAGCCTGCAGGGCCTGGGTGATGGTGGTCAGTGCGTTGACATTGTAGGCGCCCGGCTTGAAGGCTTCGCCGGTCACGGTGATCTGCATCATGCGCAGGGCACCCATGGAGACGAATACGTCTACGCCCAGCATCTGCGACTTGATGCGACTGATCAGGTCGACGGCGACTTGCTGGTAGCTATTGCCGGCTACATAAATCGGGCCTAGGCCGGGGAAGTCGATATTGCCCTGACGGCCGACGCGCAAGGTATGCAGTGCATTTTCCTTGCCGTAGAGCTGGATTTTCAGCTCGTCACCGGGGCCGATCAGATAGTCGTCTGGCACCGGTAAATCGGAAAGCGGGGTATTGCTGGTCGGCATGCCGGCAAACAGGCTGTAACCGAAAGGTTCGCCTGCCTTGCTGGCGGTAGCAGCTGTTGTGCGCGGCTGTATGGTGGGGGCTAGTGCTGGTGCGGCTTCGGAAGGCGAGGTCGCAGATTGTGCAGCACTGGCGGAAGCCGCCTGAATTTGTGCCTCGCTGGCACCGTACTGGCGGGCCAGTGCGATTTGCTCCGGCGTTAGCGCATGGGCGGATGCCATGGATAGCGTGACAGCCAGAATGGCGAGTCGCTTTTTTTGCATCTAAAAAACCCTTTTAAAGCGAGCGACCTACTAGGCCGCGAATCAAAGATGAAAATCGTATTGTTTTATGCTTGAAAGCCTGGTGTTAATAGCTGACGTCAACTTTGACGCCAGCGTAACCGGGGCCGAAGTCGAAAATAGGCTGGTAACGGCCGCGCTCGCGCTGTGCGCTCCACAGCCATTTCCCTGTCGCATACCCGAGCAGGCCGCCGGCCGCAACATCCGATACCCAGTGCTTGCCCTTGGCCGTACGTCCGAGCGAGGCAATGCCGGCAACACCATATAGCCAGGGTGCACGGTATTCGGCGGCAAATGGTGTGATGGCGCCAAATGTTACTGCAGTATGGTTGGACGGAAAGCTGCTGTCGCTACGTGACTGGCCTGCATCTTGCCGGCTCCAGTGGCCTTGACCCTCATCCGGTCGTGCACGGTTAAAGGCTTGCTTGAGCAGCATGCTGCTACCTGCCGCGACTGCAGCCGACTGGAGGGCAATAAAGCCGGTGTTCTGCAGCTTGCTGTCGCCAAGTGCCAGCGCCATGCCTGCACCGCCTACCGCCAGCAAGGGTGCGGCCTTGCCCAGTTTGTCCCATGTCTTGATGCTGCGGTTGTCTTCATGGCCGGCCAGCTTGTCCCGCCATTTTTCGTCGGCCAGCGAAGCTAGTCCGATGGTGACGCCGGACCAGAA
>NZ_RJTZ01000172.1:0-3585 GCF_024343515.1 Aquitalea sp. S1-19
GCTGGGCGTGAAAGATGCCCAGCTCGAAGCAGTCAGCTATGGCAAGGAAAAACCGCGTGCCGAAGGCTCGAGCCCGGCTGACTATGCCGAAAACCGTCGCGCCGATGTGTCTTACGGCCAATAAGGTCTGAGTGCCGGGCTCCGGCAGTGTTGTTGGCTGCCTTTGCCTATGCTGGATAAAACACCGTCAGCTGTTGGCGGGGTTTTATCCACAGGAGCACGCCATGTCTAGCCGTATCTTGCTGTCTGCAGGCTTTACCGCCTTGCTTTTAGGCTGTACCACCGCGCCCCCTGCCCATGAGGAGCTGGAACCTGTGCCTCCCCGGCCGAATCTGGCGCTGATGGGGCCGGGGCCGGTGCTGGGGTTTAGCGCGCCGCAGTATTGCCCGGGCGCGCCATTACGCATGATTTACTATCCGTTTACCGATGCCGAGCGCGTCAAGCTGCAGGCGCACGCCGATTGCCTGAAGCATCACCCCAAGGTACAGGTATTGCTGCGCGCCCATGGCGCGGGCACAAGTGCCGAAATCGGCCAGCGCCTCGATGCTGCCTCCGCCGCGCTGGGGCAGGCGGGTGTCGCACCCGCGCAGTGGCAGCGTGACAGCCTGGTGGCCCGCCCTGAGGGCAAGGCGGCGGTAGAAGTCGTGTATCCTGAGGCAAAACCCGATTGATGAGCCGGCAGAAGCCGGCCCCGTTTTAGCCGGAGAAACCATGTTTGCAAGCCGTATGACCCTGCTGTCCTGTTCATTGCTGCTGGGGGCATGTGCCAGTACCTCGGATCTGGAACAGACCCGCGCCCAGCTGGATCAGGTCAACCGCCAGGCCACCGCACGCCTCTCCCAGATCGAGTCGCGCATCAGTAACGAGCGCCTGCTGGAAATGGTCAGCCGGGTGGACGGCATGCAGGCCGAGGTCGCCAAGCTGCGCGGCGACAACGAGATGCTGCAGTACAAGATCGGCGTGCTGGAAAAGCGCCAGAATGATCTGTATGCCGACATCGACCAGCGTCTGGGCCGTTTCGAAGGCGGGCGCAGTACCGAGCCGGCAAGCAGTAATGCCGCAGCGCCGGCGGAAAGCGTCGACGCGGTCCAGCAGGCGTTCGATCAGGCGCTGTCACCGCTACGCAAACGCGACTTTGCCCAGGCCGTGGTTGCACTGAAAGCCTTTGCCGACAGCAACCCCAATGCACCGCAGGCGCTGGACGCCACCTACTGGCGCGGCGTCGCCCATACCGCCTTGCGTCAATACGATGCGGCCATCGACATCCAGCGCCGCTTCGCCGATGAAAACCCGCGCCACCCCAAGGCACCGGATGCACTGCGCAATGTGGCCAATGCCCAGCGCGAGCTGGAGCAGGTCGACCAGGCGCGCATCACGCTGAAAAAGCTGATCAAGCTCTACCCGAACTCGGATGCCGCCGCCAAGGCCAAGCAGCAGCTGACGACGATGTGAGGCGCGGGGAGTAGGGAGTAGGGCGCGGCACTCACTACTCCCCACTCCCGTTCTTCTTCATCCATCCTTTCATGTCGAAATAATAAAGTGTTCCGGCCTGCATCCCTGATCAGGTAAAATTGCCCACTTCCTCTTTGCACGGGCATAAAGCGCCATGATCGAAGTCGGCATCGTAATGGGTAGTAATAGTGATTGGGACGTGATGCAGAACGCCGCTCGCGTACTCAAGGAATTCGGGGTCGCATTCGAGACGCGCGTAGTCTCCGCCCACCGTACGCCCGACCTGTTGTTCAGTTATGCCGAACAGGCCGAGGCGCGCGGCCTGAAGGCCATTATTGCCGGGGCCGGCGGTGCGGCGCACCTGCCGGGCATGCTGGCCGCCAAGACCCATGTGCCGGTGCTGGGTGTGCCGGTGCCATCCAAATACCTGCGCGGCGAAGATTCGCTGCTGTCCATCGTGCAGATGCCAAAGGGCATTCCGGTGGCGACCTTCGCCATCGGCGAGGCGGGCGCGGCCAATGCCGCGCTGTTTGCCATCGCCCAACTGGCGACCACCCGTCCGGAGCTGGCCGATCAGCTCAAGGCTTTCCGCCGCAAGCAGGAAGAAACCGTATTGGCGATGACGCTGCCGGAGGTCGAATAATGGCCGCCATCCTGCCGCCGGCGATGCTGGGCATTATCGGCGGTGGCCAGCTGGGGCGCATGTTTACCATTGCGGCCAAGACCATGGGTTATCGCGTCACCGTGCTGGAGCCTGATCCGCATTCCCCTGCCGCCGCTTTTGCCGATGTGCATCTGTGCGCGCCGTATGGCGACGCCACCGCACTGCAAACACTGGCCGATACTTGCGCGGCGGTGACTACCGAATTTGAAAACGTCGACGCCGACGCGATGCGTATGCTGGCGAAAACCACGCGCGTGTCGCCATCGGGCGACTGTGTGGCGATCGCGCAGGACCGTATCGCCGAGAAGGCATGGATAAGCAAAGCCGGTCTGCCGACTGCGCCCTATCTGGTGCTGGAGTCGGCGGCGGCACTGGCGGCTGTTTCCGATGACGCGCTGGCAGCGTATTTGCCGGGCATTCTTAAAACCGCGCGTCTGGGTTACGACGGCAAGGGCCAGCAGCGGGTGAAGACGCCGGCCGAGGCGCGTGCCGCCTTCGCCGACCTGGGCGTCGCCTGCGTGCTAGAGAAGATGCTGGACCTCAAGCTTGAGGTGTCGGCCATCGTTACCCGTACCAGCGCCAGCCAGATGGCGGTATTCCCGCTGGCGGAAAACCGCCACGCGAACGGTATCCTCGATGTGTCCATCGTGCCGGCGCGCATTGCTGCCGGCTTGGCGGCATCCGCGCAAACGATGGCGCAGCGTCTGGCTGACGAACTGGATTACGTTGGCGTGCTGGCCGTCGAATTCTTTGTGCTGGGCGACGACACGCTGGTGGTCAACGAGATCGCGCCGCGTCCGCACAATTCCGGCCACTACACGCTGACCGCCTGCGTCACCGACCAGTTCCAGCAGCAAGTGCGCGCGCTATGCGGCCTGTTGCCGGGTTCGACCGAACTGATGACCCCGGTCGTCATGGTCAACCTGTTGGGCGATGTGTGGGGCGAAGATGGCAGCGAGCCCAAGTGGAATGTGCTGGCCGAGGCGCCGAATGCGCAGCTTTATCTGTACGGCAAGCGCGAGGCGCGCAAGGGCCGCAAGATGGGCCACTTCAACGTGATGGCAGCTACGGCCGACGCGGCGCTGGAGCAGGCCGAGGCGCTGAAAGACACACTCTGATTCATCAGGCGAAGCCATAAGGCTTCGCCTTTTCTTTATCTGGAAAAATTCATGACCGGCATCACCACCACCCATCTCAATAGCCTGAAAAAAATCTACTCCGGCAAGGTGCGCGACCTGTACGAAATCGACGACAAGCGCATCCTGATGATTGCCACCGACCGTCTGTCGGCGTTCGATGTGATTCTGGATGATCCGATTCCGGCCAAGGGCCAGATACTGACCGCGATCTCCAACTTCTGGTTCGACAAACTGAAAGACGTGGTGCCCAACCATCTGACCGGCGACAAGCCGGAAGACATGGTGTCGGCCGAGGATTTGCCGCAGGTAGAAGGCCGTGCCGTGGTGGCG
>NZ_RJTZ01000173.1:0-3486 GCF_024343515.1 Aquitalea sp. S1-19
GCGTGGATTTCCTTGATGCGGTCGATGCGCAGCACGTCGCCGGTTGGCTTCTTGGTGAACTTGTACGCGCCGTGGCTGGTGCCGATGGCGATCGCCAGCGCATCGACGCCGGTGTCCTTGACGAACTGGGCGGCTTCTTCCGGGTCGGTCAACAGCTGGCTGTGGTCGAGCACGCCTTCGGCGCCCACACCGTCTTCTTCGCCGGCCATGCCGGTTTCCAGGCTACCCAGGCAGCCGATCTCGCCTTCCACCGACACGCCGCAGGCGTGGGCGAAGTTGACCACGGTGCGGGTCACATCGGCGTTGTAGGCGTAGTCGGCCGGAGTCTTGCCATCGCTCTTGAGCGAGCCGTCCATCATCACCGAGGAGAAGCCGAGCTGGATCGAGCGCTGGCATACGTCCGGGCTGGTGCCGTGATCCTGGTGCATCACCACCGGGATATGCGGGAATTCTTCGATGGCCGCCAGAATCATATGGCGCAGGAACGGGGCGCCGGCGTATTTGCGGGCACCGGCCGAAGCCTGCACGATCACCGGTGCGTCGCACTTGTCGGCCGCTTCCATGATCGCGCGCATCTGCTCGAGGTTATTGACGTTGAACGCCGGCAGGCCATAGGAAAATTCTGCCGCATGGTCCAGCAGCTGTCGCATCGAAACGAGTGCCATCTCTATCTCCGTGTGTTGCGGCAGCGGCCTGATGGCCGCTACCAATCCGATTCTTCAATTTTGGCCGCCCGTGGGCCGCCCGTTCTGCATCAGTGCCGCGAGACCGCGGTCAGCGCCACGCCGGCCAGGCCAAAAGCGCCGCCGGCTGCGCGGTTCATCCATTTAAGCCGCTTGGGGCTGTCCAGCCACACCCTGAGCCGTGCGCCGCCGCCGGCATAGGCAAACTGCCAGCTGGTCTCGATCACGTAAAAAGTCGCCGCGAGTATCGCCAGTTGCGGGCCTTGCGGCAAGCGTGAATCCATAAACTGCGGGAAGAGCGCGGCAAAAAATACAAAGGCCTTGGGGTTGCTCATCGCCACCAGAAAGCCGGTGGAAAAACGCTGCCATGCCGCACCGTGCGGCACGGTGTCGTCGCTGCTCAGCGGCTGTGGCGGCGCGCGCCAGGTCTTGATCCCCAGATAAATCAGATACGCTGCACCACTGTACTTCACCACGGCAAATGCCGTCTCCGACGCAGCCAACAGCGCCCCCAGGCCTGCGGCTGAGCCGGCCATGATCAGCCCCAGCGCCGACAACAAGCCCAGCAGCGTGGGCAAGGTATGGCGCACGCCGTAGCGTATGCCGTGGTTCAGCGCCAGCAGCATATTCGGCCCCGGCGTAGCCGAGACGAAAAACACCGTCACTACATAGAGCAGCCAGGTTTCCAGGGGCATTTTTACGCCTAATGTATGAGCTAATGCGTAAGTTTATGCGATACGCGCTAACAAGGCCATGCGGCCCTCACCCCCCAGCCCCTCTCCCGCCAGCGGGCGAGGGGAGATTGCTGCCGTAAAACGATCTTCGCCCGTCGCCAAAAAACAAGCTAGCCAATTATCCCTCTCCCGCAGGCGGGAGAGGGTGGCGCGTCAGCGCTGGGTGAGGGTCAGGCGCGCTCGGCCAGAATCGCCACCGCCGGCAGTTCCTTGCCTTCGAGGAACTCGAGGAAGGCGCCGCCGCCGGTCGAGATATAGCTGATCTTGTCGGTCACGCCGAACTTGGCAATTGCCGACAGGGTGTCGCCGCCGCCAGCGATCGAGAACGCCTTGGAGTCGGCAATCGCCTCGGCCAGGGTGCGGGTGCCATGGCTGAACTGCTCGAACTCGAACACGCCGACCGGGCCGTTCCATACCACGGTGCCGGCCTTGGCCACGATCTCGGCCAGTTCTTTGGCCGAATCCGGGCCGATGTCGAGGATCATGTCGTCGCGGGTGACGTCGGCCACGTTTTTCAGCGTGTCTTCGGCGTTCTCGGAGAACTCCGGCGCGCACACCACATCGGTCGGCAGCGGCACTTCGCCACCATGGGCGCGGATCTTCTCGATCACCTTCTTCGCTTCGCCTACCAGATCGGCTTCGGCCAGCGATTTGCCGATATTCTTGCCCTCGGCCAACAGGAAGGTATTGGCAATGCCACCGCCGACGATCAGCTGGTCAACCTTGTCGGCCAGTGACTCCAGAATGGTCAGCTTGGTCGACACCTTGGAGCCGGCCACAATCGCCACCAGCGGACGGGCCGGCGACTGCAGCGCCTTGCCCAGCGCCAGCAGTTCGGCAGTCAGCAGCACGCCGGCGCAGGCGACGGGCGCGAACTTGGCCACCGCGTGGGTCGAGGCTTCGGCACGGTGCGCGGTGCCGAAGGCGTCGTTGACGAACACGTCGCACAGGCTGGCGTAAGCTTGGCCCAGTTCTTCGTTGTTCTTCTTCTCGCCGCGGTTCAATCGCACGTTCTCCAGCATCACCACGTCGCCGGCTTTCAGTTCGATGCCAGCCTGCCAGTCGGCGACCACTTTCACTTCCTGTGCTAGCAGTTCGGACAGGCGTTTGGCCACCGGCGCCAGGCTGTCTTCCGGCTTGGGCTCGCCCTCGGTCGGACGGCCGAGGTGGGTCATCAGGATCACCGACGCACCGGCCTTCAGGCAGTGCAGGATGGACGGCAAGGATGCGCGGATACGGGTGTCGTCACCGATCACGCCGTTTTTCACCGGCACGTTCATATCGACGCGGATCAGCACGCGTTGCCCGGCGAGGTTCTGTTCAGTCAGCTTCTTGAATTGCATGGTCACTCCGTTGGGGAATGGGGAGTCGGAAATGGGGAACAGGTTTTTAGCAAAACCGTTTCCTGATGGCCGCTCGTGTTTCCGTGTTTATTCGTAGGGTGGGTTAGCCGCCTGCGGCGGCGTAACCCACCATTCATTAGCGTGGGCAGATTGTGGTGGGTTATGGCGGTTTTGCCATCTGACCTACCCTACTCGCTTAATTGCCTTCTCTAGATCGTGAATCCACTGCCGTATTTTCGGGCGGAAGTATCAAATTATTGGCTTTAAAATCAAAATCAACAGAGAACGTATTAACTAGCAACGCAAACCAAAAAGCAGAAAGAGCCAAGCCAACGTAAATCGGCATCTTTCCTACGGAGAATTTTTTAGAAATCAAGAAATTTACGGGCTTGTCAAAAGGAGAGTCGTCTCTCATGCTTCTTTCAACATCTTTTTTTGCGGCCTCAATTTTCCCAGAAAACAACTCGTACTTAGGCGCACCCAAAACAGAAAGAAGCCTTATTTCTGTATCTTTTACCTTCTGTTCCCATCGGGCCTGCCAGAATTTTGCTCCCGCTGCCGTAAAGGCTTGGCAAACCGAAATAGCAATCCCAAGCAGGCATGTAAAAACTATCAGAGTTTTAGTGTATTTGCCTTGCGCCTGCAAAAGACCAGCCAGCAATACACCTTGAAAAATCATGAAGAAATTATTTCGGCTATTCAGATTTTGTATCTCCAAATCCCTAG
>NZ_RJTZ01000174.1:0-3482 GCF_024343515.1 Aquitalea sp. S1-19
AACTCTCGGGTGATATGAGGTAGCCTGAGTTCTGTAGACACGCCTGTTTGGTAAACTTTGAGCGAACAGGAGTGAGAAATGAGCAAGAGAGTAACGCAAAGCTATGCGCCGGAATTCCGGGCGGAAGCGATCAAGCTGGTGCTTGAGCAAGGATTCTCGGCGGTCGAGGCTGCTGCGCGACTGAACATGAATCAGGGCACGCTGGCGTATTGGGTAACGCAAGCGCGTAAGGCAGGCAAAACCAGCTCCGCCAAGGCAGGAACGCCCAGCGCGTCTGATCTGATGGCCGAGGTTCGGCAATTGCGTAAAGAACTGGCCGAAGCCCGGATGGAACGTGACATTCTAAAAAACCGCCTATGGGGCCGTAACGCCCCCTCCCGCAGTACAGAAACTCCCCGCGATTACCTACACTGAAGCAACCGTTGCGAGCGGCCGTTTGCTTTTTGGTGGTCTTTCCCCGTTAAAAAACATGGTCCAGGGATGCCTGCGGACTCGACAGTGGTGACCTCTTTGCAGGATCCCGGTTAGGAAGGTGAACAATTCCGCCATCCCGCGCTTCGGCTTACGTTGTCTTGCCGGAGAATCATCATGCCCACCCGTCCAGCTGCAGCTGAATTGACCATCGTCCACCCGAATGCCGCCGGTATCGACATCGGCGCACAATTTCACGTCGTCGCAGTATCGCCTGAACGCGACGAGCAGCCAGTACGCTCCTTCCGTAGTTTCACCCAGGATCTTCACGCGCTGGCCACCTGGCTCAAGCAAGTCGGCATCAGCACGGTAGCGATGGAGTCAACAGGGGTGTACTGGATTCCTGCTTACGAAATATTGGAAGCACATGGCTTTGAAGTCTTCCTGGTCAACGCACGGGAGGCGAAGAATGTCCCCGGTCGCAAGACCGATGTGAATGATGCCCAATGGCTGCAAAAGCTGCATCAGTTCGGGCTGTTACGGGCCAGCTTCCAGCCGCGCCAGGATCTGACGGCGCTCCGCGCCTACCTGCGTCAGCGTGAACGCTTGCTGGAATATGCCGTCGCCCACATCCAGCACATGCAGAAAGCGTTGATGCAGATGAACCTGCAGTTGCAACACGTGGTAACTGACATGACAGGTGCTACCGGGATGCACATCATCCGCGCCATCCTCGCCGGGGAGCGCCGGCCGGAGATCTTGGCCAGCTATCGGGATATCCGCTGTAAAGCTTCCGAGGAAACGATTCGCCAAGCACTGATCGGCCACTACCGGCCTGAGCACCTCTTCGCCTTGCAGCAGGCGGTCACCCTGTATGACTGTTACCAGGAGCAGGTCGCGCTGTGTGATCAGCATATCGAGCAGGTACTCCATGGCTTGGCTATCTGTCACACCGCACCACCCAAAGCCAGGCATCGCTACACGCGGCAACATAATGGCTTCGCCTTTGATGCCCGTGCCGCCCTGTATGCCATGCTGGGGCAGGATCTGACCCAGATTCATGGCATGGGTCCCTACCTGGCGTTAAAGCTGGTGGCAGAATGTGGCAACGACATGACGCGCTGGCCGAGTGCCAAGCACTTCACTTCCTGGCTCTGTCTGGCGCCAGGCAACAAGATCTCGGGTGGTAAAGTGCTATCGAGTAAAACCCGCCGTTCCTCCAGTCGCGCTGCCGTCGCATTGCGACTGGCCGCCACTACAATTGGCAAAACCCAAACAGCGCTGGGGGCGTTCTACCGGAGGATCTCTGCCAGAATTGGAAAGGCCAAAGCGGTGACCGCGACCGCCCGCAAAATTGCGGTACTGTTCTACCACGCGCTGCGCTATGGCATGAACTATGCCGATTCTGGTGCGGACTACTATGAAGCGCGCTACCACGAGCGAGTGCTCAAACAACTGACCCATCGTGCAGCATCACTGGGCTATGCGCTGCAAGCCTTACCTGAATCGGAGGGAGTTTCTTAGGAAGCGACGGCGTACTTTGCCAGGGAGTCACTGCCCGGTACGCGTTCGTGAAGCAATGGCGATCTTAGAAGCTGTCTTGAAAAGCGAACTGCGAGAGAATCAAGCCCCCTGAGCATGAAATGTGACTTAGATTGACCTACCAGACGGATCTAAGCGAACAACAATGGCACCGCATTGCCCACCATTTTGAGGTGGCGAGCGGCCGCGGACGGCCTCCCAAACACGACAAGCGGCAGATTGTGAATGCAATTCTCTATCTCACAAAAAGCGGCTGTCAGTGGCGGATGTTGCCCATGGATTTCCCACCCTGGCAGACGGTGTACGATCATTTCAGCCGCTGGAACAAGCGAGGAGTCTGGGAGCGCGCACTGGATGAACTGACGCGCGCTCATCGCTGCCAGAGAAAAAAAGTCCATGCCAAGCTATGGCATCGTTGACTCACAGAGCGTCAAGACCGTGACCGCAAGTGAAGAGATTGGCATCGACGGGGGCAAAAAAACCAAGGGGCGAAAACGGCACATCGTGGTGGATATTATGGGTAATTTGCTCCATGTGCAGGTTCATGCGGCCAACGTACACGACACCAAAGGTGCGCCATCCCTGTTGGCACGAACAGTCGAGAAATGGCCGACGCTGCAAGCCTTCTCAGCTGATGCGGGATACCGCGGTACGACATTGAAATTTGTACAGGAGGTGTTGAAGCGGCAATGTCACATCTCCACCAAGATCAAGGATGGCTTTGCCGTGTTACCGAAGCGATGAGTGGTGGAGCGGACATTTGCCTGGCTGGGCAACTTCCGGCGACTGGCCAAGGATGTCGAGGTACTGACGGCGACGGCCGAGAATTTCGTGCGCGTCGCCATGATCAAAATGACGCTTGCCAAGTTGCGATAGGCATTAACCAGACAGCTTCTTAATGCTGGTTGACATTTAAGTCTTTTTGGCTGACGCACGGGGGCGGTACCCAAGTCTTGAGTGAGTCATTCCGAAATAATGCGGATTGGCAAGTGCTGAAAAAGTGCGATTAAAGTGCTGAAAAAGCGCGTAAATAGAAACGGCAGCAAACGATTCTAGACGGTTGGTAATGCCCTGAAACGCTTGCTGCTATTGCGTTTCAGGCCGTCTATTGTCGTTTGCTGCCGTTTGGTGAGGTAGCCTGAGTTCTGTAGACACGCCTGTTTGGTAAACTTTGAGCGAACAGGGGTGAGAAATGAGCAAGAGAGTAACGCAAAGCTATGCGCCGGAATTCCGGGCGGAAGCGATCAAGCTGGTGCTTGAGCAAGGATTCTCGGCGGTCGAGGCTGCTGCGCGACTGAACATGAATCATGGCACGCTGGCGTATTGGGTAACGCAAGCGCGTAAGGCAGGCAAAACCAGCTCCGCCAAGGCAGGAACGCCCAGCGCGTCTGATCTGATGGCCGAGGTTCGGCAATTGCGTAAAGAACTGGCCGAAGCGCGGATGGAACGTGACATTCTAAAAAAAGCGACGGCGTACTTTGCCAGGGAGTCACTGCCCGGTACGCGTTCGTGAAGCAATGGCAATCTTA
>NZ_RJTZ01000175.1:0-3478 GCF_024343515.1 Aquitalea sp. S1-19
ACCAGCATCGGATAAGGATGCGGACCGGCGGCGGTACCCAGAATATAGAAGGTCGAATCGACATTGGTCACCCAGTCGCGCATTGCCTCGTTCAGCGCATCTTTCAGCGTTTTTGAGCCGGACTCTACCGGCACCACGGTCGCGCCCAGCAGCTTCATGCGGAACACATTGGAGGCCTGGCGCTTGATGTCCTCGGCGCCCATATACACTACGCACTCCATGCCGTAGCGCGCCGCCACCGTCGCGGTGGCGACACCATGCTGGCCGGCACCAGTCTCGGCGATCACCCGCTTTTTGCCCATACGCCGCGCGAGCAGCGCCTGACCAATGGCGTTATTGATCTTGTGCGCGCCGGTGTGATTCAAGTCTTCACGCTTGAGCCAGATCTGCGCACCACCGAGCGCCTCCGACCAGCGCCGCGCATGATAGACCGGGCTTGGGCGGCCGACATAATGCGCCAGTTCGTAATGGTACTCCGCCCAGAATGCCGGGTCGGCCTTGGCACGCGCGTACTCGGTCTGCAATTCGTCCAGCGCAGCCATCAGTGTTTCTGCCACATACACGCCCCCGTGCAGGCCGAAGTGGCCTGCCGCATCGGGCAGATCATAATGATCCATGTCTTGCTCCTGAAATGAAGGCTGCCATACGGGCAGCGTCCTTGATTCCTTTTGCGCTCTCGACCCCACTGGAGACATCCACCGCCGCCGGATGCACCTGGCGCAGCGCCGCCGCAATATTGTGTTCATCCAGCCCGCCAGACAGAATCAGCGGCAGCGGCAAATCCTCGGCCAGCAAACTCCAGTCAAACGTCTGGCCGGTGCCGCCATGCACGCCCTCGACAAAGGCATCGGTCAGCAGCCCACGTGCGCCGGCATAGCGTTTGGCCATGGCGGCAAGGTCAGTGCCGGCCTGCACCCGTACCGCCTTGAGATAAGGGCGATGGAAACTGGCACAAAATTCCGGACTTTCGTCGCCATGAAACTGCAGCACATCCAGCGCACACTCGGCCAGTACCGTGTCGACCCACTCGCGCGTGGCATCGACAAACAGGCCGACCACACTGACAAAAGGCGGCAGCGCGGCAATAATGGCCGCGGCACGGGCTATCGACACATTGCGCGGGCTTTTCGGGTAGAACACCAGACCGATCGCGTCCACGCCCAGACGTGCTGCTTCCACACCGTCTTCCACGCGGGTAATGCCGCAAATTTTCACGCGTACCGCCATAGCTGAAATCCCCTTAGCGCCACAAAGCCAGCCGTGCCGGATCCGGCACGCTGGGCAGACAAAAATGTTCGGGATAACCGACCCCGGTCAGGTACAGCCCGTCGGGCATGAAGGTCGGCGGTGCCTTGGTGCGATCTGCCGCCAGCAACAGGGCACTCATACCGTCTGCGTCCAGACTGCCTTTACCGACATACACCAGCGCGCCGACGATATTGCGCACCATATGGTGCAAAAAGGCATCCGCCTTGAAATCGAAACGAATCAGGCCGTCGCTGGCACTGATATCCAGTAACTGCAAATCCTTGACCGGCGTCTTGGCCTGACACTCGGCGGCGCGGAAGCTGGAAAAATCATGCCGGCCGATCAAGCGCTGTGCCGCTTCCCGCATCGCCTCCACATCCAGCGCACCGTAATACCAGCCTACCTTGCCTGCCGTCAGGCTGGGGCGCACCGGATGCGACAGCAGAAAATAACTGTAGCTGCGCGAAAACGCCGAAAACCGCGCGTGAAATACCTCGTCCACTTCGCGAGACCACACGACCGCCACTTCAGCCGGCAGGTGTGCATTCACGCCACGCACCCAGGCGTTCAGCGGGCGCTGCGCCCGGGTCTCGAAATGCACCACCTGCATCGCCGCGTGCACACCGGCATCGGTCCTGCCGGCGGCAATGGTGGTAATCGGCTCACCGGCGATAATGCTTAGCGCGGCGTTCAATTTGTCCTGTACGGTATTGCCATGCGGCTGGGTCTGCCAGCCGGCAAAGGCACGGCCATCGTATTCGAGGCCCAGCGCCACTCTCATGCCCAAACTTTCATTAACAATCCTGTTATCAGCCATGCAGCCAGCACAAAAACATATTCGCGCTTACGCCAGCGGCAAAGTCTCAACTCTACCTGATCGGGGCCAACCGCTGCTACGCCCTGCTGCAACAAGCGGCGCATTTCCTGCAATAAAGTGCGAAATGGCAGGCTGATCAGGCGCTCGGCATGGTAAAGCGTCAGCCAGAGACGCAAAGCCAGAGTTTTAGCCGGCAAACCCAGACGCGCCAGCGGCGCACAAAGCTGGTACAGCGCGGCGAGCATGGCCTCACGCCCGGCAGACAACCACAAGGCGCGCACCAGCCATACTGCAACCAGCAGCCGCATCGCATGCACCGCACCGGCTTGCAAGCCTTGCCAGGTCGGTGCCCACAGGCTGTCAAAGACAGCGTCCCCCGGCAGCGTCCAGCCCATCAGCAGCAAAAGCGACAGCAAGAGATAACGCATACGCCTGAAAACGGATAGCAGCAGCGCAGGATGCCGCCAGAGCAGGCCTGCCGCCAGCACGGCTGTCAAGCCGCTCAGCCATAAGGGCGGCATCACCGCCAGCAGCAAAACCAGCGCCAGCCAGGCACACAGCCAGGCACCCGGTGCTAAAAACCACTCAGTCCGCTGCACGTACATCCCGAGCCAGATCTGCAGCCCCGTCACGCTCACCCATTTCGGCAAACAGGCGCGCCAAAGCCAGCTCGGCCGAATCGGCCTGTGCGGTCTGTTCAGCTGCAGCCACATCAGGCTCGGCCATACGGTACAAGGCATTCTCAGGATCCAGCCCCTGTCCCATGCGCACAACGGCGCCCCACGCCTCACCCTGACCCGCGCTATCGGCCAGCACTTCGTGCGCCAGCGCAGCAAAAGCGGCGCGTTCACCATTTAACGCCAGTTGCTGCAACTGCTGCAGCCGCGCATCAGGCACCGACTCCGGCGCAGCGGCAATATCCGGCTCTGGCTCTTCAGGGCGGCGCGGCGCGGCCTGAACTGCCGCCGGCACGCGCCCGCCCAGCCTTGCACGATTGCGGCGCGCCAATTGCCAGGCAAGCAGGCTCATCACGGCAATACCACCTGCCCCACCGGCAAGCCAGCGAGCCAGTTCCTCGTCCAGCGACGCATCCTCCACGACGCCGCTATCCTCAGGCACAAGCAGCGCAGACAGGCGCACGACCTCCTTTTCCAGCGCAGCCAGACGCGCCTGCGCCTGTTGCAGCTGTACAAGCTTGTGCTCGGCCAACGCCTTGTCCGCCGCGACTTGCGCCTCGATGTCCGCCCGCACAGCCACAGGGCCAGGGCCAGGTGCGGGTGCGGGTGCGGGTGCGGGTGCGGGTGCGGGTGCGGGTGCGGGTGGAGCAAGCTTAGCTGCGACAGCCGGTGAAGGCGCCGCTGCGCGCGTACTGATATCAGGCAGGCGTAATAACGCCCCTGCCCGCAAACGGTT
>NZ_RJTZ01000176.1:0-3431 GCF_024343515.1 Aquitalea sp. S1-19
GTGATCAAGAACGACACCCTGTACGTACAGTCCGGCGCCGGCATCGTCGCCGACTCGGTGCCCGAATCGGAATGGCAGGAAACGCAAAACAAGGCGCGCGCGGTGATCCGCGCGGCGGAACTGGTACAGGCGGGGCTGGATGGGTAAGACTGTTTGGCCCGTTCCAAGTGATTTGAAACACTGATGGCTCCGGGAAACACCACCGAGCAGCTAAAAGTCTATTCAAGAATTTAGTACTCTACGCCACTCACAGCGGCCACATAGACCAATCCGCATTATTGAATCGAGTCATACATGAGCAAATCGCCCATCATTACCCCATGCAGCAGCTGTAATCGCGACACCCGGCAAGATGTAATAAATGAAAATATTGACAGCTTCCATGATTACCGAATGGATACCCACTATCAAATAATCGCATGCCGAGGCTGCGAAACAAAGAGCTTTAGAATAATCACCTATTATATTGAAGATGCCTATCAAATTTCAGATAACGAATGGGATGTGCCAAAAGACTTTGAAACATATCCTAAAACCCTCCCCAACCACCAGTCAATTCAAGATATAGATCGAGTACCTGATGTAGTAAGGAATATTTACCAAGAATCAATCGAAGCAATAAAGGTAAAATCAAATATACTAGGAGGAATAGGTCTAAGAGCGACCATTGAAGCAATTTGCAATGAACAAAAAATCATAGGAAGAACTCTAGAGACTCGAATAGATAAACTAAAAAAAGCAGGACTCGTCTCAATCATGGACGCAGATCGGCTACATGCAATCAGATTTTTAGGAAACGATGCTGCCCATGAAATACAATCCCCAGACATTTATAAACTCTTAGCTGCACTTAAAGTAATAGAACACTTAATAACCAACCTATACATATTAGACAGCGACGTAAACTCCACACTACAAACCATAATAAAAGAATATTCTGAATTCGAAAAACTACTAGAAATTAAATTAAAAAATAGCCCTACTAACGTGGAACGCCCCTTGATAAACATACTAGGCCGAGATACCAGAAGACTGCACGGCCACTTAAAATCTCATGAAGACCAACTCATATTAAAAATAAAATCTGGAACATACTCATTACTTACCATAGGGAAAATTGATAGTTTTGCTGGGTCAAAAGATAAACTACAACACTACATCGCTCAAAGCCCAAGTAATTAGAACGTGGATTCAAAAAGTAAGTGCAACAGTCAATAGTTAATTTTGTTCAATGGCTTACCACTTTTGAAGACCGCTGTCGGCGCTTGCCAACCCAGTCGTTTTCGTGGCTGATGATTTAACTGTAGGGTCTCGGACAATTGGATATCCATCCGCAGCTACCCGCTCTTCCTCGCTAGGGAGGTTTTGGGTAAGCTGCGACAGTCCACTGTCGAGGCCCGATCTTGAACATTCGTCTGCATAAAAATGCGCGTACTACACCCGCCGTGCGCGCCTACATCCGCAACTCCGATAAGACCCCGCGCGAACTGGCTGACGAACAGGGTGTCGGCATCGACAGCATCCGCAAATAGCAGCGCGTAGGGTGGGTTAGGCCACAGGCCGTAACCCACCAACTATTTGCAAGGCGCAATACTTCTGTGGGTTACGCCGCCGCTGGCGGCTAACCCACCCTACAAAGCCTTACAAACTAGCCACACCAATGGGGAGCCGCCCCAAACCCCGTAGCCGCAAGCCGCGGCAAAGGCGGCCGCCAAGGTTTTAAGCCGCCCTTTGTTTGAGCAATTTGACGCTAGCAAATTGCGAGTTGGGCGGCGCCTTGGCGGGCGGCTTGGGCGCGGGGTTTCGCAGCGGCTTCGGGTCGCCTTTTCTTTCGGGTATTTCTTTTGGCGAGACAAAAGAAATACCCCCGTTGGCCGCGCGGAAGCGGCAATCAAAACGTCCGCGCAGCGGACTCCAACCCGAAATACGCTTTGCGAAGTCACTCGCGACTAAGCACTTCGCGCCCTGTCCCGCTGCAAGCGCTCCAGCGCCGCTTGGGCGGCATCGGACGGACTCGCCCCGCGCTTGATCTCATAGGCCAGCAAACGCTCCACCATCGCTGCGTCGCCACCGACTGCGCGCAGCAATTGGGCGTAGGCATCGGGGTTGACCTGCGCACCGCCACCCGCCGGCGCCCGCGCCGTGCGTTTCGCCACCACAGAGCGGCGGCGCAGCGGGAAGGCAAACAGCAGCCCGGCAGTCACCGCGAGCACCTGCGCGACAAACTTCACATCGTCGCGCCAGACGGCGGAGATCACCGGCTGCGGCGCCTGTGCGGCGTCGAGACTGGCGGCGGGGCGCTCGACACGGAACAGCAGCGTGTAAGTGCCGACCCCTTGCCCGAGCACGCCGCCGCGATTGACATAGCGCCCCGGCGGCAAATCTGCCCCCGGCCTGAACCCGCTATAACTGCCCAACGTGCCGTCCGCGTGGGCGACCAGCACATAGCCCGCATCATCGCGTGCCTCGGCCTGCACCACGATGCCGTCGCGGGCGACGCGCACCGCCTCGCCCAGCACCGCCCGTCCCTGCGCCTCGCCACCTGCCAGCGCCCCCATGCTGGGGATGGGCCGCAAGTAGGCGTAGCTGTCCTGATGCTGCGCCGACACGAGGCCGGGCCGGCTGCGGCGATTGAAGCTGACCTGCGCCCCCGGTGCCAGCCTGATTTCGGCGATGACCCGGCGCACTTCTTCCGGCCTGATTTCGACCTGCATGGGCCACGACTGCGTCGAGGATTGCACCGCCCAGGCCGGCGTGACTTCGATATGTACCGTCTCCGCCCAGCGACCGTTGCCCGACAGCGCAAGCGAGGTGCGCCCGTCGCTCAGGTGTTCGATATGCAGCTCGGACGCCCACAAGGGCGCACAGAGCAGCGCCCACAGCAAGCCCAGCGCCACACGTCCGTAATGCCAGCCATGCTTAATCAAGGCGCTGCCCTCCTTTGACCAGATAGGCCGCCTCGATGCGGCCGGTGTCCTTCTCCACCCCCAGGCCAGAATTTTCTGCGGTCGGCTCAAGCGCGTAGCAGCTTCCGGTACCGGCAATTTGACGACCCGCTTTGCCGCGCAGTGCTTCGGGCGCGTGCTCGAAACAGGCCATCGGGTAGACATGGCCCGGCTCGAACACCATCACGCTGCGGATGCCCAGCGTTTCGAGCAGGCTGACTGCGAGAATAGTCTTGTCCTCGCAGTCGCCGGCCGCTGCCGCCAGCGTCTGCCGCGGCGGCTTGATATAGTCGCGCCCGCCATCCGGATCGTTGCGGTAGTCGATACGGTCGGCGACGAAGCGCGCGATGCTGTCCGCCTCGCAAGCCTGATCGCGTACGGCGCAGCCTTTAACCAGACGCGATGCGAGCACATTGATTTCCGGGTCACGCGCATCCACTGCGGCCAGATAGTCGCGGTGCGGGTCGTCACGCAGCGGCCCGGCGA
>NZ_RJTZ01000177.1:0-3430 GCF_024343515.1 Aquitalea sp. S1-19
GCAGCCAGCGCGAGCAGTATGGCTGGGTCGCGTCCGTCCAGCGCCTGGGTCGCAATCAGGCGCATATCACCATGGGTCAGGGTGCCGGTTTTGTCGAACACCACATCGCTGGCGCGGGCCAGGGTTTCCAGCGCATGGCCGCGGGTGGTGAGGACCCCATCCAGTGCCAGACGTCCGGTGGCGGCTGTCAGCGCAGCCGGCGTGGCCAGCGACAGGGCGCAAGGGCAGGAGATGACCAGCACGGCTACGGTAATCCATAGCGCGTGTTCGGGGTCATGCGGATACCACCAGGCAAACGTCGCGACCGCCGCCAGCAGCAAGGCCAGTACAAACCAGCCGGCAAAACGGTCGGCGATTTCTGCCAGTCTCGGTTTCTCGGCCAGCGCCTGATCCAGCAGACGCACAATGCTGGCCAGCCGCGTGTTCTGGCCGGTACCGGTAATGCGGACATACAAAGGGCTGGCGGTGTTGACGCTGCCGGCAATCAGCGCATCGCCCGCCTGCTTGTCAAGCAGACGGCTTTCGCCGGTCAACAGTGCTTCGTTTAACTGGCTATGCCCCTCCAGTACGCAAGCGTCGGCGGGTACGGTTTCGCCGGGGCGAATCAGCAGCACATCGCCGCAAGAGAGCGTCGCGGCAGCCGCTTCGTGGGTCTCGCGCGATTCGGGCCAGGCGCTGAGTTTATGGGCGAATGCCGGAATCAGCTTGACCAGCGTTTCGGCCGCAGCGCCGGCCTCGCGCCTGGCAATGCCCTCAAGATAGCGCCCGCCCAGCAGCAGGAAAACGAACATCGACACCGAATCGAAGTAAATGCCGTGTTCTATATGGTTCAGCAGGGCATACAGGCTGGCAAAGAAGGTGGTCAGTATGCCTATGGTGACCGGCGTATCCATGCCCACTCTATGCCGCTTGAGATCGCGCCAGGTGGCTTGATAAAAGGGAACAGCCGAATAGACCATCACCGGCAGGGTCAGGATCAGGCTGGCCCAGTGCAGCATCCACAGGAAGTTGGGCTCGATTTCGCCATCCGGGGCGAGGTAGACAGGTACGGCATACATCATCACCTGCATCATCGACAGGCCGGCCACCCAGAGCCGGTTGATCGCCTGTTTGCGCTGTTTTTGCTGCAGCGCTTCCTGACGGGCGGCGTCGTAAGGATGGGCGCGATAACCGATGGCGGCGATGGCCTCCATGATTTGCGACAGCTTGATGCGGCTCGTGTCCCAGCGCACGCGGGCGCGATGAGTGGTGTAGTTGATATCGACCGACAATATACCGTCCTGGCGCTGCAAATGCTGCTCGTTCAGCCAGATGCAGGCGGCGCAGGTGATGCCCTCCAGTATCAGCGAGGCCTCGCGCACGTGCCCGTCTTCGACGTGGACAAAACTTTGTTGCAGGGACTCGCTGTCATACAGGCGAATCTGTTGCAATAGCTCGTCTGGCAAGGCTTCGGCTTGCCCCGCCTCGTTGCTGCGATGCTGGTAATAGTCGTCCAGGCCGGCATCGATAATGGTCTGGGCAACGGCCTGGCAGCCGGCACAGCAGGCGGGTTTGCTGTGCTGGCGATAGCGTATCGGATAGTCGCAGCCTGCCGGAACGGGCAAGGCGCAGTGGAAGCAGGATTCAGTCATTGCGTGCTATTGTAACCAATTGGAATCAACTGGTGGGTAGAGGTGTGGGCATGGTGATGCGTGCAGTAGTGCAAAGCGGGCCGGGCGGCGTCGGTACGCTGGCCATTTCCATGGTCGAAAAGCCGGTGCCGGCAGCCGGTCAGATGCGGGTGCGGGTGATGGCAGCCGGGCTGAATCGTGCCGATATTGTGCAGCGCGAAGGGCATTATCCGGCTCCTGCCGGGGCATCGCCGATTCTGGGGCTGGAAGTCGCCGGCGTGGTAGACGAGATTAACGGCCCGTCGCGCTTTCAGCCTGGCGATGAAGTATTTGGTCTGTTGCAGGGCGGCGGTTATGCCGACTATGCCTTGCTGGATGAGGCGCTGGCTATCCCCAAGCCGGATGCCATGAGCTGGGCGGAGGCGGCCAGCCTGCCTGAAGTGTGGATGACCGCATGGCTTAATCTGGTGGAAGTGGCGGCCTTGCAAGCCGGAGAGCGCTTTTTGGTGCATGCCGGTGCCAGCGGTGTCGGCTCTGCCGCCATACAGTTGGCGTGCCTGTTAGGCGCCGAAGCGCTGGCCAGTGCCAGTGCCGATGAAAAGCTGGAATTTTGCCGCAGCCTGGGGGCGACTCAGGTATTCAATGGCCGGCGTGACACTGCTTTTGCCGCGCAGCTTAAGGCGCAGGGCGGGGTGGATGTTATTCTGGATCCGGTAGGCGGCAGTTATTTTCGCGAGAATCTGGCCTGTCTTAATCCGGACGGGCGTCTGGTGGTAATAGGCGTGATGGGCGGGCGCAGCGCTGAGCTGAATCTGGGGCTGCTGCTGGTCAAGCGTTTGCGCATTATGGGTTCGACGCTGCGCAGCCAGCCACTGGTGGTGCGTGCGCGTCTGGCGCGGGCGCTGGAAGAGACGATTTTGCCGGCACTGGCTGACGGAAAATTGAGGGTAACGCTGGACAGTGTGTACCCGCTATCGGCGGTGGCGGATGCGCATCTGTATATGGAAGGCAACAGTAATCTGGGGAAAGTGGTGCTGGATGTGTCGTAATTAATGCTTTTGTAATTATTATCGGCTATCTTGTTACTCGGAAGGCATGAGGCTTTCTGATTTGGTATGGATGGGATTCGGGCGACGGCAACGTCGCCCATTTTTTTGGCCGGAGCAAGTGAGGTGTACTTGACTCCGGCTATATCAGGCGGCGGGTGCCAGCGCCTCGATCAGGGCGACTTCCTGGGTGTAGGACAGTGCCTTGAGCTTGCTCAGCAGGGCTTCGGCATCCACCTGATGCTCGTGATCCAGATCCTCATCCAGAATACGCGCCTCTACCGCCAGCCACAGGCCGCGGCAAGCCGATGCGCCTTCAAAGTGTATGCCCTTGAGTACGGCAGCAATCAGTTGCAGCTCGTTGTCGGCAAAGCGGCGCGACAACAGCAATTGCTCGCGGCGGATGATTTCTGCGTAGCGCTCCAGCATTTCGTGGGTGCGTGCATCCATTTCGCCATGCAGGCTGTCTGTGGCCGCTTGAGCCTCATGCGCGGCACTGGCTGCGGCAACCACGCGCGCAGGATCGAACCACGCTTCGATTTCCGGTGCCAGCAAAGGCAATTCCTGCTGCCAGGCGTGATAAAGATCATCGCGAAAACGCGCATTGTCGGTAAAGGACAACTCGTCGAACGGCATCATGGGCGCGAGGCCACTGCCCAGTTTTTCACGTCCGATCAGGATGTTGCCATCCTTGTCCTTGCTCACCGTTGTACGCCAGTGGCTGTTTTCGCCCGTGGCCAGATTGTCTACCATGACTTCGATGCAAGGCAGTGC
>NZ_RJTZ01000178.1:0-3395 GCF_024343515.1 Aquitalea sp. S1-19
AATGCCTCGCCTTTTCACCGCAACAAGGTGGCCGCGCGTCAGGAGATGGCGCGCTACCGCGTACAGGAAACCGGCCTGCCGCTGGCCTATGTCAACCTGAATGGCGGACAGGATGAGCTGGTCTTTGACGGTGCTTCGTTCGCGCTGGACCGCAACGGCGAAGTCTGCGCACAAGCTGCTGCCTACAGTGACGAGTTGCTGCTGATCGACTATATCGACGGCGACTTTACCAGCAGCCGGCATGCCGCGCTGCCGGACGCGACGGCCAGCGTCTATCAGGCGCTGGTTACCGGCGTACGCGACTACATCGGCAAGAACGGTTTCCCCGGCGCCCTGCTCGGTCTGTCCGGCGGGGTGGATTCGGCCTTGACGCTGGCCATCGCGGTGGATGCACTTGGGGCGGACAAAGTGCATGCGGTGATGATGCCTAGCCGCTACACGGCGGATATTTCACTGACCGACTCGCGCGATATGGTGGCGCGTCTGGGCGTGAAGTATGACGAGATTGCCATCTGGCCGATGTACGAGCGCTTTACCGAGGCGCTGGCCCCCTCTTTCGCCGGCCTGCCACTGGATGCCACCGAAGAAAACCTGCAGGCACGCATACGCGGCACGCTACTGATGGCACTGTCCAATAAGGGCGGCAAGCTGGTACTGACCACCGGCAACAAGTCGGAGATGACGACCGGCTACTGCACGCTATACGGCGATATGGCCGGCGGCTTTGCCGTGCTTAAGGACGTGGCCAAGACGCTGGTTTACCAGTTGTGCGAATGGCGCAACTTGCAAGGCGCGGTCATCCCCGAGCGCATCATCACCCGTCCGCCTTCGGCCGAGCTGCGCCCCGACCAGACCGATCAGGACAGCCTGCCGCCTTACGATGTGCTGGACGCGATTATGCAGCGCTATGTGGAAGGCAATCTGTCGGCCGCCGAGATTATCGCCGACGGCTACGCCGAAGCCGATGTACTGCGCGTGGTACGCTTGCTGAAAATCAATGAATACAAACGCCGCCAGGCACCGGTAGGCCCGCGCATTACGCGCCGCGCGTTCGGCAAAGACTGGCGCTACCCGATCACCAACCGGTTCAGCTAATGAAAATCCTGTTTATTCCGCTCCTGGCCAGTCTGGCGCTGCCGGTTCATGCCGCAGCCATCGCCCAGCTCAAGGCCTTTGTCGCCGGCACGCAAACCGTGTCGGCCCAATTCGAGCAGACCGTGACCAACCAGAAGCACCGCGAGCAGGCTCACGGCACGCTGGAGATCTCGCGTCCGGGCAAATTTCGCTGGAGCTACGCCAAACCGTTCGAGCAGGTGATTGTCGGCGACGGAAAACGGCTGTGGATTTACGACAAGGAATTGGCACAGGTCACCAGCAAACCGCTGGACAGCGCGCTAGGCTCCAGCCCGGCGGCACTGCTGGCCGGCAACAATGCCATCGAACGCAACTACATCCTGAAAGAGGCCGGCAAGGAAGGCGGTCTGGAATGGCTGAATGCCACGCCGCGTCAGGCCGACAATACCTTCCAGTCGCTTAAAATGGGCTTCTCCGGCAATACACTGCAAGAGATGCGCTTAAGCGACAGCTTCGGCAATACCACGCTGATCCGCTTTGTTGCGGTCAAAAAAAATCCGGCCATTCCGGCCGGAAACTTCAACTTCACTCCGCCTAAGGGGGTGGATATGCTTAGCGAATAAGCCCGCTGTGGCGGCAGGCAGCACCTGCCGCCATTAACGCAGGGACAGCAGGGACAATACGCGATAACGGCTGACACCGGACAATGCCGGCAGGATTTCGTAATAGCCCTGATAGGCATCACGCTGGTTGAGTCTGGCATTGAAATCCGCGACAAAACTCTGCGCCCAGCTTTGCTCGTCCATGCTCACCAGACGGGAAATGGAGTGCTCAGCCTCGGCAATCGCGCTCAAGATGGCGGCGCGCGATTGCTGCACTTGGGCAATGATGCTGACAACGCGCTGCAGACTCTGGCGGACACCCGCATGGTCATCCAGTTGCCAGGGCATCTGAAACGGGTCGGACTCGGTTTCCAGACGCACGCGCTGTGGCGAGCCGGCCGGAAAACGCACGCCTTCGCCACGCACCATCAAACCCTCGCGCAGTCGTGCCAGCGCCGACTCTTCGACACTGAATGCCAGCGCCCCGCCATCGTCCACCTCGGCACGCAAACCCATGCCCCCCAGCGCCCGGTTAAAGCGCTGCAGCAGGGTCTTTTCATCGACCCCGTCACCGACGACCACCACCGCAGGCGGCACGCCGCGCTCCGGCCCGATCAGTACAAGGGTTTCCGCCTTGCCCTGGGTCAGCGCAGAAAGATCCATACCGCGTAGCGAAAAACGCTGACGCACTTGCCCGGTTACCTGGAAATGCAGCTTCCCGTCCAGCGTGCCATCCGTTTTTGCCTCGCGCTGCGCCCATTGCGCCCCGACTTCATCGGTTCTGGCCTGCAAGGGCTCTTTTTCAATGCGCCGACTGCCCAGTTCGCGCCCCAAATCGGACTTAAGCAGTTCCAGACGGCGCAATAGCTGATCAACAAAATCAAGCGATTGCTGGGCGCTCGTCAATTGCTGATTCAACTGCGTACTATAACGCCAGCCCGACACCGCTGATTCGCGCTGGCCACGGTTTTCCGTGTCAGCGGTGGCGGATAGCGACCCTGTACGCGCAGCAGCCACAACGGGCTCGGCCAGCCGGCCTTTTTTGCCAAGTGCCGGCGTATCCAGTGTCGTCAACAAGGAGCGCATATCCGTCCTCAGATCACATTAAACAAGGTCAGCTGGCTGACCTTGCCGTAGGCCTTCTGGCTTGCCTGCAGGGCAAGTGTGTAGGCATTCATTTTGATGAAGGCCTCCGCATAGTCGAGCCGGCCGATATCGGTTGCATTTTTCTGGTTGGCAAGACTGACGTTGCTGTGGTTGTCGGCCATCATCTTGATGATGTTCTGCGCCCCGCCCTGCTGGGCGATCTTGCTGCCTATCATCTGGTGCGCACTATCCAGCACACCCAAGGTTTTGCGCACATCATCACCCACGGCCGCCGCCGTCAAGGCAGGATCGTCCAGCTTCACAATCAGCGCTTCCAGCTGGTTGAGCATGTCGGGCAACTGCGCCAGCGTGGTATTCGACACCTGACTGACGCCATGCCCCACAACCACCGGGATCGTCTCCTCATTGCCGGCAAAACTATACACACCGGCTGTGGCATCACGCTGGATGGCAGGCTTATCATTGGCTGTACCGGAAAAAAGATAGCGCCCCTCCTGGTCACGGACATTGGCAGAAAACACCAGACTATCACGCAGACTTTTAAGCGAGCTGCCCATGGCCTTCAGATCGGCAGCCGTATTGCTGCCATCGGCCGCCCACACCAGCAAGTCA
>NZ_RJTZ01000179.1:0-1848 GCF_024343515.1 Aquitalea sp. S1-19
ACCACGATCCTGGCTATCGGTACTGTGCTAGCTTCCATTATGGGGACCACCGGTGCGGCGATGCTGCTGATCCGCCCATTGCTCAAGGCCAACGACAACCGCAAGCACAATGTGCATGTAGTCGTGTTCTTCATCTTCCTGGTTGCCAACGTCGGTGGCGGTCTGACCCCGCTGGGTGATCCGCCGCTCTTCCTCGGCTTCCTCAAGGGTGTGACCTTCGGCTGGACCTTGCAGCATATGGCCTTGCCGGTGCTGCTGACTTCGCTCTCCCTGCTGGCGATTTTCTTTGCCGTGGACAGCTACTTCTTTGCCAAGGAAGGTGTGTTGCCGGTCGACAAGACCAAGGACAGCCCGATCAAGATCCACGGCAAATTCAACTTCTTCCTGCTGGCAGGGGTTGTCGGTGGTGTGCTGCTGTCCGGTTTCTGGAAGCCAGGTATCAGTTTTGATGTGATGGGCACGCATTGGGAACTGCAGAATATCGTACGCGATGTGCTGTTGCTGATGATCGCGGCGGTCTCGCTGAAACTGACGCCCAAGCAAGTGCGTGCCGGAAACGATTTCAACTGGGACCCGATTCTGGAAGTCGGCAAGCTGTTTGCCGGTATCTTTGTCACCATTGCTCCAGTGATTGCCATTCTCAAGGCCGGTACCGATGGCCATCTGGCACCATTGGTGCATATGGTGTCGGACAGTTCGGGTGCGCCGATCGATACCATGTATTTCTGGATGACGGGTGTCTTGTCCAGCTTCCTGGATAATGCGCCGACCTATCTGGTGTTCTTCAACCTCGCGCATGGTGATGCACAGACCATGATGGGGCCGATGGCGGATACCTTGCTGGCCATTTCCATGGGTGCGGTCTTTATGGGCGCCAATACCTATATCGGTAATGCCCCCAACTTTATGGTCAAGGCCATTGCCGAGCAGCGTGGCGTGAAAATGCCTAGCTTCTTCGGTTATATGGGCTGGTCCATCTGCTTCCTGCTGCCGGTATTCGGCATCCTGACGCTGGTATTCTTCTGATGGGAATGATCGGGGCGGGTTTGAATTTAAGCCTGCCTTGATTAAGGTGTAAAGATTGCCCGGCAGGCTAGCGCTTGTCGGGCTTTTTATCGGGCTTTTTATCGGGTTTGTTTGGCGAGGGAAATAAATAGAAGAGGGGGGAGCAGAATATGGACGATAAAAAAGCCATTGAGCAAAACTCAATGACTTAAATATCTGTTGGTGCCCAAGAGAAGACTCGAACTTCCACACCCTTGCGGGCGCTAGGACCTGAACCTAGTGCGTCTACCAATTCCGCCACCTGGGCCTGCCAAATTGTCTACTGCCAGCTAAAATTGCTGTTACGATGGTGCGAATTATATTGACCTAGCCGAGGAAGTCAATGCCTGCCACGCAAAAAAAACAAAAAAGCATCCCGTTGCGCTTGCAAGACCCGCATCTGGAACGTGAAAAAGTCAAATACGACAAGCCTTTACCTAGCCGTGAATTTATTCTGCAAATTCTCGCCGGGCAGGGCGTTCCCATGTTTCCAGCCGAGCTAATCGGTTTGCTGAATATTACTGAAGAAGAAAAACCTTTTTTCGAACGCCGCCTGTTTGCCATGGAGCGTAGCGGAGAAGTCGTTATTAACCGTACCGGTGCCGTCTGTGTCGCGCAAAAACTGGATCTGCTTAAGTGCAAGGTATCCGGTCATCGTGATGGCTATGGGTTTGCCATGCCGTTGGAAGGGGAGAAGGGCGATCTCTTTCTGAGCGAGCGTGAAATGCACAAGGCCATGCATGGCGATATCGTCATGGTGCAGCCCGGTGCGCCGGATCGCCGTGGCCGCAGTGAAGGGCGTAT
>NZ_RJTZ01000179.1:1868-3389 GCF_024343515.1 Aquitalea sp. S1-19
TACTGCCAGCAATATAAAACTGCTGTTTACTGCTATGGTGCCCAAGAGAAGACTCGAACTTCCACACCCTTGCGGGCGCTAGGACCTGAACCTAGTGCGTCTACCAATTCCGCCACCTGGGCCTGCCAAATTTTTTTACTGCCAGCAATATAAACCGCTGTTTACTGCGATGGTGCCCAAGAGAAGACTCGAACTTCCACACCCTTGCGGGCGCTAGGACCTGAACCTAGTGCGTCTACCAATTCCGCCACCTGGGCCTGCCAAATTGTTTACTGCCAGCAATATAAAACTGCTGTTTACTGTTGGTGCCCAAGAGAAGACTCGAACGTCCACACCCTTGCGGGCGCTAGGACCTGAACCTAGTGCGTCTACCAATTCCGCCACCTGGGCATCGCTTTACTGTATGATCTGCGCTACATTGCTGTAACGAAGTGCGAATTATATTGACCTAGCCGAGGAAGTCAATGCCTGCCACGCAAAAAAAACAAAAAAGCATCCCGTTGCGCTTGCAAGACCCGCATCTGGAACGTGAAAAAGTCAAATACGACAAGCCTTTACCTAGCCGTGAATTTATTCTGCAAATTCTCGCCGGGCAGGGCGTTCCCATGTTTCCAGCCGAGCTAATCGGTTTGCTGAATATTACTGAAGAAGAAAAACCTTTTTTCGAACGCCGCCTGTTTGCCATGGAGCGTAGCGGAGAAGTCGTTATTAACCGTACCGGTGCCGTCTGTGTCGCGCAAAAACTGGATCTGCTTAAGTGCAAGGTATCCGGTCATCGTGATGGCTATGGGTTTGCCATGCCGTTGGAAGGGGAGAAGGGCGATCTCTTTCTGAGCGAGCGTGAAATGCACAAGGCCATGCATGGCGATATCGTCATGGTGCAGCCCGGTGCGCCGGATCGCCGTGGCCGCAGTGAAGGGCGTATCGTCGAAGTGCTGGAGCGTGCGGTGAAAACGCTGGTCGCCCGCGTCTATCTGGAGCGTGGCGTTTGGACGGCTCGCGCCGAAGACAAACGCATCCGTCTGGATATTCTGATAGAACCTGGTGGCGAGGGCGCGGCCGTGCATGGCCAGGTGGTGGTGCTGGAAATTACCGAGTACCCGCAAGGCTACCGTGCACCGATTGCCCGGGTGAAGGATGTGCTGGGTAATTATGCCGATCCTGGCATGGAGATAGAAATCGCGCTGCGCAAGCACGATTTGCCTCATGTATTTAGTGAAGTGGCTCAGGCGCAAGCCAAGGCGACACCGAAAAAGGTGCGTAAAAAAGATCAGCTCAAGGGGCGCGAAGATATTCGCGACCTGCCCTTGGTGACGATTGATGGCGAAAGTTCGCGCGACTTCGACGATGCGGTGTTTGCCGAAAAGCGGGGTAAAGGATACCGGTTGGTCGTTGCGATTGCAGATGTCAGTCATTATGTTCAGCCGGATGATGCGCTGGATATCGATGCGCTCGAGCGAGGCACCTCGGTGTATTTCCCGCGCCGTGTGATACCGATGCTGCCCGAAGCCTTGTCCAATG
>NZ_RJTZ01000018.1:0-42427 GCF_024343515.1 Aquitalea sp. S1-19
CCGGGCAGTCAAAAGGCGAAACCGTTACTCTATTTTCATTCCGATGCGCGAAAAATCACCGAAATTCATCCAGATCAGGAAAGCTTTGCCCACTAGCAGATCATCGGCAACAAAGCCCCAGTAGCGGCCATCCAGACTGTTGTCGCGATTGTCGCCCAGCATGAAGTAGTGGCCCTGTGGCACTTTGCACACAAAACCGTCTTCAGCATACTGGCAATTATCGCGATACGGGAAGTCGCGCACCTGTGCCGGATCATAGACTGGCGCCTGAGGACTCTTCAGCACCTTATAGGTCTTGGCCTCAGGTGTGGATGGCAGGGTTTCAATGTACTGGTCGTTCCGTATCATCGCCAGACCCTGCTCCAGATAGTCATAAGTACCATCCGCCACATCCGGCACGGCCTTGCCGTTGATAGTCAGACTCTTGTTGCGGTACTCGACCGTGTCCCCCGGCAGCCCGATCACACGCTTGATGTAATCGACGCGCGGGTTAGGCGGGAAATTGAACACCGCCACATCACCACGCGCAACTTCATGCACCGGCACTATCACCTTGTTCAGCACCGGCACCCGTATGCCGTAGGTGAATTTATTGACCAGAATGAAGTCGCCAACAATCAGCCCCGGCCGCATGGAACTGCTGGGAATCTGGAACGGTTCGGCAATAAACGAGCGCAGCAGGAATACCACCAGAATGATGGGGAAAAAGCCCTTGGCGTTGTCGACCATATGGCCGGGCTCTTCGCCCGGCGCTCGGCGGCGTGCCAGATAGAACTTATCCAGCGCCCAGCCAAAGCCGGTCACCAGCACAATCACCAGCATCACGGCTGAAAAGCTCATCCAGCTCGACAGCACGCCGAAGCAGCCGACCAGCAAGGCGATATAGCCCCACTGCACGGCAGCCGGCCACTCTTTGGCGCCCGCCTCTTTCTTGCCGGCCGACGCGATCAGCGCAATGCCGACTACCGCTACAACGACAAACACCCAGAACAGATTCCCGCTCACTTATTTGTCCCCTACTTGCAAGATGGCGAGGAAGGCTTCCTGCGGAATTTCCACATTACCCACCTGCTTCATGCGGCGCTTACCGGCTTTCTGCTTTTCCAGCAGCTTTTTCTTACGGGTAATATCGCCGCCATAGCACTTGGCCAGCACGTTCTTACGCAAGGCCTTGATGGTTTCGCGCGCGATAATGTGCGCACCGATGGCCGCTTGCACCGCGATATCGAACATCTGGCGCGGAATCAGTTCGCGCATCTTGGCGGCAACGGCACGGCCGCGGAACTGGGCGCTCTGACGGTGCACGATCAGGGACAGCGCATCCACCTTCTCGCTATTGACCAGAATATCCAGCTTGACGAGGTCGGATGCCTGATATTCCTTGAAGTCGTAGTCAAGCGATGCGTAGCCGCGGCTGGTGGACTTGAGCTTGTCGAAGAAGTCCATCACCACTTCATTCATCGGCATATCGTAAGTCAGCATCACCTGGCGGCCCAGATACTGCATATTGCGCTGCACGCCACGCTTGCCGTTACACAAGGTCATCACCGCACCGACATACTCCTGCGGCAGCAGGATATGGGCGGTAATGATGGGTTCGCGGATTTCTTCCACCTTGGCAGGATCCGGCAGCTTGGACGGGTTTTCCACATGGATCACCTCGCCGTCCTTCATCAGTAGCTCGTACACCACGGTAGGTGCCGTGGTGATCAGGTCCATATCGAACTCGCGCTCGAGACGTTCCTGCACAATTTCCAGATGCAGCAGCCCCAGGAAACCGCAACGGAAGCCGAAGCCCAGCGCCTGCGACACTTCCGGCTCGTACTTGAGCGAAGCATCGTTCAGTTGCAGCTTTTCCAGCGCATCGCGCAGATTATCGTAGTCGTGGCTTTCCACCGGATACAGACCGGCAAACACCTGCGACTGGACTTCCTTAAAGCCCGGCAATGCTTCGGCCGCCGGCGTTTTCATCAAGGTAATGGTATCGCCCACTTTGGCCGACTTGATGTCCTTGATACCGGCAATGATAAAGCCCACCTCGCCGGCCCTAAGCTCGCTGCGCTGCAAGGCTTTAGGCGTGAATACGCCGACCTGCTCGCACAGATGCTCGGCACCGGTGGCCATGAACTTGATCTTGTCCTTGGGCTTGATCACGCCGTCCTTGACACGCACCAGCATCACCACGCCGACGTAGTTATCAAACCACGAATCGATAATCAGCGCCTTGAGCGGGGCATCCACATCGCCGACCGGCGGCGGAATCTTGGCAATCAGGGTTTCGAGGATATCCTCGATACCGATACCGGATTTAGCCGAAGCGCGCACCGCATCGATGGCCTCGATACCGATGATGTCTTCGATTTCCTGACAGACGCGCTCTGGCTCGGCAGCCGGCAAATCGATCTTGTTCAGCACCGGCACCACCTCGACCCCCAGGTCGATGGCGGTATAACAGTTGGCAACGGTCTGGGCTTCTACACCTTGCGAAGCGTCCACGACCAGCAGCGCGCCTTCGCAGGCGGACAGCGAACGCGACACTTCATAGCTGAAGTCGACGTGTCCCGGTGTGTCGATCAGGTTGAGGTTGTAGACCTCGCCATCCCGCGCCTTGTAATGCAAGGCTGCAGTCTGCGCCTTGATGGTAATGCCACGCTCTTTCTCAATATCCATTGAGTCGAGCACCTGGGCGCTCATTTCGCGTAGATCCAAGCCACCGCAGAACTGGATAAAACGGTCAGCCAGCGTGGATTTGCCGTGGTCGATATGGGCAATGATAGAAAAATTGCGTATGTGTTTCATCAGGCTCGCAGACAACAAAAAGACGAGGGCACGTAGTGCGCCCTCGTACAGGTATCAATTAGTGCGCGATTCTAGCGGATTTCGCCGGCATGTGCAGCCAAACGTTCCGCCAGAGCGGCTTCATCCAAGTGCCAGTGGCAGATCTCGCCCTTTGCATCCAGCAACACGGGCACCAGTTCGTTGTACTTTTCTTCCAGCACCGGGTCGGCATCCACGTCGACAATATCCAGCTCAAAGCCGTAGCGCGCCTGCCAGGGCAATAGTGCATCACGCATGGCATGGCACAGGCTGCAATAATCGCGGAACATCAGCGTCAGCGTCATTTTTACTCCAAGGGCCGGTTTTTTGAACGGCAAGTACGAGCCGGCGCGGCCACAATGGCGTCAGGGTCCAGCTTACTGGCAATATGAGGCTGAAAACGCCCATCCTCCGACAGGCGTTGCGCCCGGCGGCGCACCAGCAGCAAGCTCAGCAGCAAGCAACCCAAACCGGCAAGCGCCGACGCCATCTCGCCAAACAGTGCGCCCAGCAGCGCGCCGGCGAACAAGGCTAACAGCGGCAAGACATACATCAGCAACACACTTTGTCTCAGGCTTTTTTCCGGCACGGCCACCATCACCTGGTCCCCGGCCCCTACACCCAGGCTATCCAGCACCCGGAACACCGGATCACGCCCGCTAAACAGGCGCGCGATACTCAAGGAACGACAACCGCCCTCAGCATCACACTGACCGCATGGCGAATGCGGCTTGGGCTCGACCCAGGCCGCACCGGGCTCGACGCGCAATACGCGTGCTTCGGTTTCAATCATGATTTTTTAACAAGCCGCAGATGACGGGCAATGGCCTGCAAGCCGGCATCAGGCAGATCCCCCACCAAGGTCAAACGGTACTCGCCCTCATTGTCTGTAGCTACCGAAATAGGCCCATGCGTCAGATGAGGCGCCGGTTTGGCATCCTTGGCATACTCGACAAACAGAGAAAACACGGCCAGACCATCGCTATACACCCGGTGCTGAACCGGTGGTGCACCATCATTACCCGGCATTTTACGCATGACAGAACGCAGCAGCCGAAAACCCGGCGGAATGCCTTTGATCTCTAGCGACTCCACTCCCTCTTCAGCCTTCACGGCAGAAGCAGAGGATGCTGCGCTTAAGGGATAAACCGGCTGCACACTCACCTTGGCGCGCGGTGCGCGATCATCCAGATCAATAAAGCTGAACAACTCGACCACATCCTGCTGTGCATCCAGCGTGACCCACTTCAGCGGCAGCTGACTGGCCTTATCCAGACAAACGCGCTGTGTATAGCGCTGCCCGGCTTCCAGCGATTTCAACTGCCACCATTGGCATTCGCGCGACGCTACCCTATCCGAGCCCAAGCGGCTTAGGGCATAGCCATCAGCCAGCATGGCCACATTATCCGGCAGAATGGCCGGAAACAGCTTGGCACTGCTTATTTTTGCTGCCAGCAGCGAATGCTCGTCCGGAGCGGACGTAATCAGCACGTCGCCATGACGGATAATCTCGCGCGGCAAGCCATCCAGCGAAACACGGCGCTCCCTGACTTTCCCCTTGCTGACTGAACGCTGGATACGGAAGGTCTCGGATGCAGAACCTATCTGGTGCAGGTAACTGCCGGACAATGTTTGCTGGCGTGCAACCTGCGCAGCCTTGCCAAGCAAGGCCCAGTCATCATCAGGACCGGCCTGTACCAGAGGTGCCAGCAACATGCCGAAAAAAACACAAAACCTGAACTGCATCAATGTGCTGCCTTGTCACGCGCTGGCACATAGGCAACCCGCCGCTGCGAGCCGTCTATTGTCCCCGCCATTTCCTGATGCGCCAGCAGATAAGGTGCATCTACCGCTGTAGCCGGGCTGAACACCTGGGCTTCGCTTGCTTTGGCCACCACCATTTCCGAC
Source organism: Aquitalea sp. S1-19 (assembly GCF_024343515.1). NCBI lineage: Bacteria > Pseudomonadati > Pseudomonadota > Betaproteobacteria > Neisseriales > Chromobacteriaceae > Aquitalea > Aquitalea sp. S1-19. Next base: position 4,726 of record NZ_RJTZ01000018.1, read on the forward strand.
TCATCCTGCTGCCAGCCCATCCAGCCGACAACGGCCGCGCAAGCAACCGATGCGGCCAATGCATAATGGCGCAGCTTTCGGGAAGGCAAAGGCCAGCGTCTGGCCGGCGCCAAAACAGTAGGCTCATCACGCAGGCGCTCACTGACTTCGCGCCGCACATCCAGCGCAAGACCCCCGCCCCCGCGCATGGCATCCCCGATCAGCTGATAGGTATCCCAGCTATCCTTCAATGCCTTATCCGCCTGTAAATCCGTGATGGCCGCGTGTGCCGCTGCATCATCCAGCGCATCGTCCATCAAAGCAGAGATATTTTCTTTCATCACTACCACCTCTTGTCTTTTGCCGTATCCAGCAAGGGGCGCAACTGCGTTGCAATCGCTTCACGCGCACGGAAAATACGCGACCTGACCGTACCAATCGGACAATCCATCACTTGGGCGATTTCCTCGTAGCTGAGACCATCCATTTCACGCAGGGTAATTGCCGTACGCAACTCCTCAGGCAACGCATTCACCGCCTGGTTAACCGTCTCCACGATCTGGCGGTTCATCATGTCCGCTTCGGGCGTATGGTAATCCGGCATCTGATCGCCCAGATCAGCGACCTCGCCATCTTCATCCTCGACCCCGGCCTTGAACACAGGTCTTCGACCATTGGCACTGAGAAAGTTCTTGGCCGTATTGATTCCGATACGATATAGCCAAGTGTAAAAAGCGCTCTCACCCCGAAATGACGGCAATGCCCGGTAGGCCTTGATAAAGGCCTCCTGTGTCACATCCTCAATGTCCGCGCTGTCCTTGATAAAGCGCGACAACAAGCGCCCCAGGCGTCTTTGATACTTGGAAACCAACAAATCAAAGGCGCGCTTCTCCCCACGCTGGACGCGTTCCACCAATTGCTGATCGAGTTCCCGATCACTCATTCTTGTTTACAGCTCCTGATTTTTTCTATGCTTGCTGTCCAGATTTTTATAGTCATCTCTTATGACTCCTCTGCTCCGGATAAGTTCGACCGTAATAAGCCGTCACCTTAACAGAGCACATTGCAAAGCAAAACCGACAAGCACCAGCTTCTGACCATTGCACGTACTTCCAAACGTGCGTTTACCAGACAAAAACACAACAAGCGGCAAAAAAACAGCTGGGTGCAAGAAAAATAATGCCCTCGCCATTTACGAACTTACCAAGCACTTGCTAGAATTTGGAATAATCACTCAGCCAACACATCATCAAGGAGCCGCCAGATGCATACCCCGGGTCAACGTTTCCGTCTTGCCGTCGAGCAGGAAAAGCCGCTGCAGGTTGTCGGCGCGGTCAATGCCTATTTTGCCCGTCTTGCCGAGCACTCCGGCTTCAAAGCCATTTATCTGTCCGGCGGCGGTGTCGCCGCCTGCTCCTGCGGCATTCCCGATCTTGGCATCACCACCCTGGAAGACGTACTGATCGATGTACGCCGCATTACCGACGTCACCGAACTGCCACTCTTGGTCGACATCGATACCGGCTGGGGCGGCGCATTCAATATCGCCCGTGCCGTGCGCAACCTGGAAAAAGCCGGTACCGCCGCCGTGCATATTGAAGACCAGGTCCAGCAAAAACGCTGCGGCCATCGCCCTAACAAGGCCATCGTCAGCAAGGAAGAGATGGTTGACCGCGTGAAGGCCGCCGTCGATGCCCGCCGTCAGGATATGGTGATCATGGCGCGCACCGACGCACTGGCAGTCGAAGGCCTGGAATCGGCCATCGAGCGCGCCATCGCCTGCGTCGAGGCCGGCGCCGACATGATCTTCCCCGAAGCGATCACCGATCTTGCCATGTACAAGCAGTTTGCCGAAGCGGTGAAAGTGCCGGTACTGGCCAACATCACCGAGTTCGGCTCCACCCCGCTCTATACCACCGAACAACTGGGCAATAACGGCGTCTCACTGGTGCTCTATCCGTTGTCGACCTTCCGCGCCGCCTCCAAAGCCGCGCTGAATGTCTACGAGGCACTGCGCCGCGACGGCACCCAGGCCAATGTGGTCGACACCATGCAGACCCGTATGGACCTGTACGATCACCTCGGCTACCACGACTACGAACAAAAACTGGACGCCCTGTTTCAACAGGAAAAAAACAAATAATCCGCGTCCGCCCCGCTATCTGCAAAGGAGAATCACATGACTGAAGTCGTCATCGGCAAGCCGAAAAAATCCGTCGCCCTGTCCGGCGTAGCCGCCGGCAATACCGCACTGTGCACCGTTGGCCGTACCGGCAATGATTTGAGCTATCGCGGCTACGACATTCTCGACATCGCCGACCGTTGCGAATTCGAAGAAGTCGCCTACCTGCTGGTTCATGGCAAGCTGCCCAATGTGGCTGAACTTGCCGGCTACAAGGCCAAACTCAAGGCGCTGCGCGGCCCCAAGCATGGCGGCGCCAACGAGGTGGCATTCGATATCCAGAAGCGCTACGACACGCCGGATGAAGCGGAAAATGACATCAAGGCACGGGTAGAGAAAAAAGAAGTGGTGATCGGCTTCGGCCATCCGGTGTACACCATTTCCGATCCGCGCAACAAGGTGATCAAGGAAGTCGCGCGCGAGCTGTCGGCCGCCGCCGGCGACAGCAAGATGTTCGACATCGCCGCGCGTCTGGAATCCGTGATGTGGGACATCAAGAACATGTTCCCCAACCTCGACTGGTTCTCCGCCGTGTCCTACCACATGATGGGCGTGCCGACCGCGATGTTCACTCCGCTGTTCGTGATCGCCCGCACCAGCGGCTGGAGCGCGCATGTGATCGAGCAGCGCATCGACGGCAAGATCATCCGTCCGAGCGCCAATTATGTCGGCCCGGAAGATCAGGCCTTCATGCCGATCGAACAACGCTAAGCGCCTGAATTAAGCGGGGGAGCCGTGCGCCTGGCGCCGGCTCCCCCTTGCCGCATGCATGCCTACCCTATCGTGATGACCGACACCATGAATACTCACTACCGCAAACCCTTGCCCGGCACCGGCCTCGACTATTTCGACACCCGCGCCGCAGTTGATGCGATCGCGCCGGGTGCCTACGCCAAACTGCCTTATACCGCGCGCGTGCTGGCCGAAAACCTGGTGCGCCGCTGCGACCCTGCCACACTGACCGACGCCCTCAAGCAACTGATCGAGCGCAAGCGCGACCTCGACTTTCCTTGGTTCCCGGCGCGCGTGGTCTGCCACGACATTCTGGGCCAGACTGCGCTGGTGGATCTGGCCGGCCTGCGCGACGCCATTGCCGATCAAGGCGGCGACCCGTCACAAGTCAATCCGGTGGTACCGACCCAGCTCATCGTCGACCACTCGCTCGCCGTCGAATGCGGTGGCTTCGACCCGGACGCCTTCGCCAAGAACCGCGCCATCGAAGACCGCCGCAACGAGGACCGCTTCCATTTCATCGACTGGACCCGTACCGCATTCAAGAACGTGGATGTAATCCCGGCCGGCAACGGCATCATGCACCAGATCAATCTGGAAAAAATGTCGCCGGTGATTCAGGCACGTGACGGCGTCGCCTTCCCGGACAGCTGCGTCGGCACCGACAGCCACACGCCGCATGTGGACGCATTGGGCGTGATCGCCATCGGCGTCGGCGGCCTCGAGGCCGAAACCGTGATGCTGGGCCGCGCCTCGATGATGCGCCTGCCCGACATCGTCGGCGTCAAGCTCACCGGCAAGCGTCAAAGCGGCATCACCGCCACCGACATCGTGCTGGCACTGACCGAATTCCTGCGCAAGGAGCGCGTCGTCTCCGCCTGGCTCGAATTTTTCGGCGATGGTGCCGATAGCCTGTCTATCGGCGACCGCGCTACCATTTCCAACATGACGCCAGAGTTCGGCGCCACGGCCGGCATGTTCTACATCGATGAACAGACCATCGCCTACCTGAAGCTGACCGGGCGCGAGCCTGAACAGGTGGCACTGGTCGAGAACTATGCCAAAACCACCGGTCTGTGGGCAGACAGCCTTGCCAGTGCCGAATACGAGCGCGTACTGGCGTTCGACCTGTCCAGCGTCACGCGCAATATGGCCGGCCCGTCCAACCCGCACAAGCGCCTGCCGACAACCGAATTGCAGGCACGCGGCATTGCCAGCGAAGCCCAGCTTGCCGCCGCCCGCGCCGAAGAGGCACAAGGACTGATGCCGGACGGCGCGGTCATCATCGCGGCCATTACCAGCTGCACCAACACCAGCAACCCGCGCAATGTGGTTGCGGCGGCACTGCTGGCGAAAAAAGCCAATGAACTGGGTCTGACCCGCAAACCGTGGGTGAAGTCGTCGTTTGCGCCGGGTTCCAAAGTGGCCGAGCTGTATCTGAAGGATGCCGGCCTATTGAGCGAACTGGAACAACTGGGATTCGGCATCGTCGGCTTCGCCTGCACCACCTGTAACGGCATGTCCGGCGCGCTTGACCCGGCCATCCAGCAAGAAATCACAGAACGCGATCTTTACGCCACCGCCGTGCTGTCCGGCAACCGCAACTTCGACGGCCGCATCCATCCCTACGCCAAGCAGGCCTTCCTCGCCTCGCCGCCGCTGGTGGTGGCCTACGCCATTGCCGGCACCATGCGTTTTGACATTGAAAAGGACGTGCTGGGCGTGGTGAATGGGCGCGAGATTCGCCTGATCGATATCTGGCCATCGGATGATGAGATCGACGCCATTGTCGCCAAGAGCGTCAAGCCCGAGCAATTCAAGCAGGTCTATATCCCGATGTTCGATCTGGGTGTGGCACAACAGGCCGACAGCCCGCTCTATGCCTGGCGGGAGCAAAGCACCTATATCCGCCGCCCGCCCTACTGGGAAGGCGCACTGGCCGGCGAGCGTACACTCAAGGGCATGCGGCCGCTGGCGCTATTGCCGGACAATATCACCACCGACCATCTGTCGCCGTCCAATGCCATTCTGGCCAACTCGGCCGCCGGCGAATATCTGGCCAAGATGGGCCTGCCTGAAGAGGACTTCAACTCCTATGCCACGCACCGTGGCGATCACCTGACCGCACAGCGTGCCACCTTCGCCAACCCCAAGCTGATCAATGAAATGGCGGTGGTCGATGGCCAGATCAAGCAAGGCTCGCTCGCCCGTATCGAACCAGAGGGCAAGGTCACCCGCATGTGGGAAGCGATCGAGACCTATATGGCACGCAAGCAGCCCTTGATCATCATCGCCGGTGCCGACTACGGCCAGGGCAGCTCGCGCGACTGGGCGGCCAAAGGCGTGCGTCTGGCCGGCGTCGAGGCCATCGTGGCCGAAGGCTTCGAGCGCATCCACCGCACCAATCTGGTGGGCATGGGCGTGTTGCCACTCGAGTTCAAGCCGGGCGTCACCCGCAAAACCCTGATGCTGGACGGCACGGAAAGTTACGACGTGCTGGGTGCGCGCACCCCGCGCGCGACACTGACGCTGGTCATCATCCGCAAAAATGGCGAGCGCGTCGAAGTGCCGGTCACCTGCCGCCTCGATACCGCCGAAGAAGTCTCGATTTACGAAGCAGGCGGTGTATTGCAGCGCTTCGCACAAGACTTCCTCGAGTCAAGCAAGACTGAAGTTGCATTAGCGTAAGCGCCGGTTATAAGTGTTAGCTGCCAGATGGCGGCTAACACCCGGCTAGGCAATGCAAACCGGTCTGGCCGGTAGCGACCTGCCCTGCCAGACTCGGCCGCCTGGCCTACCCAATACATTCATCAGGAATTCAGCCATGGCTCACCTTCCACAGATCAGGATTCCCGCCACCTACATGCGTGGCGGCACCAGCAAGGGCGTGCTCTTTGCCCTGCAAGAGCTGCCGATTGCCGCGCAAGTAGCCGGTGCGGCGCGCGACGCTCTGCTGATGCGCATCATCGGCAGCCCCGACCCGTACGGCAAACAGATAGACGGCATGGGAGGCGCGACCTCAAGCACCAGCAAAACCGCGATTGTCAGCAAAAGCACGCAGGCAGGGCATGATGTCGATTACCTGTTCGGCCAGGTTTCCATCGACAAGCCCTTCGTCGACTGGAGCGGCAACTGCGGCAACCTCACCGCCGCCATCGGCTCTTTCGCCATCAGCAAAGGTCTGATCGATCCTGCTCGCGTACCGGACAACGGCATCTGCACCGTACGCATCTGGCAGGCCAATATCGGCAAAACCATCATCGCGCATGTACCGGTCAGCGCAGGTGCTGTGCAGGAAACCGGCGACTTCGAACTGGATGGCGTTACTTTTCCCGCTGCCGAAGTCGCCATCGAGTTTCTGAACCCGGCCGCCGACGAGGATGGCGCAGGCGGCGCGATGTTCCCGACCGGCAATCTGGTCGACGATCTGGTGGTGCCCGGCGTCGGCACCTTCAAGGTGACCATGATCAATGCCGGCATCCCGACCGTGTTCGTTAACGCAGCCGATATCGGCTACACCGGCACCGAACTGCAGGATGCCATCAATAATGACAGCGCCGCGCTGATCCGCTTCGAGACCATCCGCGCCTACGCGGCACGGGCCATGGGGCTGATCCAGGATGTGGACGAAGCCGCAAAACGCCAGCACACACCCAAGATCGCCTTTGTTGCACCCGCAGCCGACTATCTGTCGTCCAGCGGCAAAGCCATCAAGGCCAGCGAGATCGATCTTTTGGTACGCGCGCTGTCGATGGGCAAGCTGCACCACGCGATGATGGGCACCTGTGCGGTGGCCATCGGCACGGCTGCCGCCAGTCCCGGCACGCTGGTCAACCTTGCCGCCGGTGGCGGCGAGAAAAGCGCGGTGCGCTTCGGCCACCCGTCCGGCACCTTGCGCGTCGGCGCCGAGGCACAGCAGGCGAACGACCAGTGGACGGTCACCAAGGCAGTGATGAGTCGCAGCGCGCGCGTGCTGATGGAAGGCTGGGTGCGCGTACCCGGCGACACATGCGAATCTTGATCCGCTAAGCAGCAATACCACCCCATCTGCGACCCCGGGCATAGCCCGGGGTTTTTGTCATATCCGGCTTAACTTTTATCACTCCATATCATCTCAAATGGCATATTAATAAGTTATACTTTCCAAATTCCTTTCAGGTATGGATCTTTCTTCATGCGAAAATTTTCCGACTGGCCGATCTGGCTACGCCTGACTTCCGCCATCTGGCTTTGCCTGGCACTGGCATTAGGCGGATTGATTACCTGGGAGACCCGCGTCAGCCGCGAGATAGCCGTCGATCAGGCCAAGGGATTGGCGCACAGCATGAACGAAATGACGCTGGCTGGACTGACCGGGATGATGATCACCGGCACCGTGGCACAGCGCGATGTTTTTCTGGACCAGATCCGGGAGCTGTCCAGCGTGCACGACCTGCGCGTATTACGCGGCGAAGGTGTAAGCAAAATATTCGGCCCGGGCAACGGCGGCGACAAAGCCCGCCCGGTTGACGACATCGAGCGTCAGGCACTGGCCAGCGGCAAACCCTATATCGCCATCGAAAGCTCACCGGCTCAGGGCGAGATGCTGCGGGTGGTCTATCCGGCACTGGCATCCAGCAACTATCTGGGCAAAAACTGCACCAGCTGCCATCAGGTGGCCGAAGGTACACCGCTAGGCGCAGTGAGCATGCGCATCTCCCTGACCAAGACTTATGCTGCCGTAGATGGCTTTCGCAACCAGAGCATCGCCTTTGCCCTGCTGATGTCGCTACCGCTGATGGGACTGATCTTCCTGTTTATCCGCCGCTTCGTGACCCGCCCGCTAAACCAGATGTCGCAGGGGCTGGCGGAACTTGCGGGGGGGGATGGAGACCTGAGCCGGCGCCTGCCGGTCGCCAGCCGTGACGAGATCGGCATCGCGGCATACCGCTTCAACCGCCTGCTGGAAACCATCTCGGCGCTGGTACGTGATGTCAGCCGTTCAGCCGGCGCCGTCGCGACCGCATCGCACACCCTGTCCAGCCACGCCGCCAGCCTGGCGCAAGGCTCGAAACTGCAAAGCAACCAGTCACAGGCCGCGACAAGCGAAGTCGAAACGCTGGCCCAGCACATCGTGGCCATTGCCGGACAAGCCGGCACAGTACGCGATATTTCAGCGCGCAGCTGCGAACAATCCGAAAGCGGGCGCCAGAATCTGGCGCTGCTGCGTAGCGAGGCATTGCAAGTCGAGCAAGCCGTACGCTTAATGGCCGATGCCGAAAACGACTTTATGCACTCGACCTCGGCAATCAACGACATGACGCGTCAGGTACGTGAAATTGCCGAGCAGACCAACCTTCTGGCCTTGAACGCCGCCATCGAAGCGGCACGTGCTGGCGAAGCCGGCCGCGGCTTTGCCGTCGTCGCCGACGAAGTACGCAAGCTGGCAGAGAAATCAGCCGCCTCGGCCGCACAAATCGACAAGGTGACCTCGGCACTCGGGCCGAAATCACTGGCCGTACGTGAAGCACTGGAACACAGCTTGAGCCGCTTGGCGTCCAGCCAGCAATCGACAGAGCAGGTTGTCGCCGTACTGGATGCGACCCGGGTTTCGGTCGCCGATGTCAGCCACGGCCTGGATCAGATCGTGGGTGTGACCGAGCATCAAAAGGCCAGCAGCAACGTCGTCATTCACAATATCGAGAGCATTGCCGAGCGCGCACGCGAAAATGACATCGCCATCGGCCACACTGTTCAGGCTGTGGCCGAACTGGACAAGCTGGCCTCGACGCTGCAGGAATCGGTTTCGCGCTTTCGCACCTGATGCCCCCATATGGGGCATAGCAGTAAACCGCCCCCTTCCAATCGCAAGCCCATTCAGCCAAACGGCAGCGCAACTACGCTGCCGTTTGGCTTCTCCCTGCCCGTCATTGGCACGCCATTTGCATGTCTGTTTTATCGGAAATGGAGGCCACCATGCAAAACATGCTTAAAAGCACGCAAATGGCGCGTAGCACACAGGAACAGCACTGGCTCCCCCTGCTTGGCAAGACCGGAAAAATCGCCATGCGCTGGTCCTGTTTCCTTAATCGCGACCGCTATCCGGTACTCGAAGACATCTTCGAAAATTTTGCCCGTACCCGGGTAGGGATACTGCTCGACTGGACAACGCAACACTGGCAGGCACTGGATAGCCTGGGCAAACACCTGTCCAGCCTGGGGCAGGGCCAATATACGGCAGCGCTTGAAGAGGCTTATGCCACCTTAGGCGATGTAACCGAACTATTTATTCTGTCACCACAAGGGCAGCTTCTGGCGAGCACGGCCAAACACACACGCTCACCAACCTCCCCCCTCCCCCCTTTACTGCAACAGGGTCTTTGCAAACCGGTACTGTACGGGCCGTACCGCGACGAGGAAACCCTACGTCTGGGTGCACGCAGTTCACGCTTTCACGATGCAGTGACCCTGATGTTCCACCAACCGCTGATACGCGACGGCGCAAGCTGGGGCTGCCTGTGTGCGCGTGTGCCCAACGATGTGCTGGGCGACCTGATCCAGCGCGAGGCCGGGCATATTTTCCATGCGTCAGGCGACAACTACCTGTTCATGGTCAAGCCAGTCGTCGATCCTTCCATTCGCCCCGGCACTGCTTTATCGCGATCGCGTTTCGAAGACCATACTTTTAGCGGCGGCGACAACCTGAAAGATGGCGTGCCCACATCCTACGGCACGGTAAAGGTACGCGAACACACCGAACTTGAACTCGTCTTCAACGACCCGGCCAGCGGCGAACTGCACCCTGGCGTGCGCGAAACCATACGCCGCGGCGAAAACCTGTTTGTCACCTATCCGGGCTACGCCGACTACCGCCACATCCCCGTCGTCGGCAAGGGCATCAGCTTCAGCCTGCCCGGCTCGCCCGACACCTGGGGCATGATGTGCGAAGCCGATCTGGAAGAGGTCTATCGCTACCGCTCGGTCAGCTACCAGTTAAGTAGCCGCTTTCTGGGCCTCCAGCTGGCATTGACGACAGCAACGCTGGGGGTCACACACTTTACAGCACTGCCAGGCATACTGCAGGCCGGTGCGGCACTGTGTCTGGCACTTGGCGGAACGCTGGGGTTTCATGCTCTGTTTGCAAAACCGCTGGCGCTACGCATGCGAGCCATGTCGGGGATGATACGCAATGTTGCCGAGGGCGCTGGCGACCTGACCTTGCGCATCAAGCGTGACTCGCTGCGCCATGACGAAACCGGCCTGATGGCCCAATGGGTCAACAGCCTGATTGATAATCTGGATTTGACGCTGGGCCGCCTGCTTGGCGTCAGCCGTACGCTTGGCCACACCAACTTGCGCATGAGCGAACACAACCAGGCCGCAGGCGTCGCAGCCACCCAGGTACAAAGCACCGCGGCCCGCACACGGGAAGGGCTGCAGATGCAAGCGGTCATACTCGCCGACGCCAACCGTTACGCCGACCATGTACGCGCTGCAATGCATGAACAGAACAACAGCAGCCGCAGCCAGATGCAGACTGTCAGCGAACGCACAGGCAGCATTCGCCAGACCGTCGCGCAATCGGCATCAATCATCGACTCGCTAGGCGACAGTACGCAACAGATCAGCAGTGTGGTCGGCCTGATTCAGGACGTCGCCGACCAGACCAACCTGCTGGCACTGAATGCCGCCATTGAGGCTGCGCGTGCCGGCGAGGCCGGGCGCGGCTTTGCAGTGGTCGCCGACGAAGTCAGGAAACTGGCCGAACGCACCCGCAGCAACACCGAAGACATTCGCAACATGATCAGCAGCGTGCAGCAACAGGCTGCCAGTGCGGTCGCGAGCATGCAATCCGGCATGCGGGATCTGGAAGAAGGCTTACAGCTGGCCGAAGCATCCGCCGGAGAAAACCCAGAAGTACAGGCACTTGTCGACGGACTGATCGGCATCATCCAGCAATTGTCGAATGCCGGTCACCAGCGTTTGCATGAGGCAGAAGAAATCGGCGATGTCAGCATCAATCTGGGGCAAACCCAGGCCGCACTGGCCGGTAGCGTCAACGAGGCACGCAACGGCATCGACGGTCTCACCCTGCTGGCTGGCAAATTCCGCGTCTCGCAACTCGCGCGCTAGCCATTTCGGCCATGGGCATAAACGAAGCCCGCATCTGGCATAGACGCGGACACGAAAACAATAGCCAACTGATGACGAGCATCAAATTCCAAATAAATATATAAAAAAGACAATGGACTGCAAAAACCTTAAAATTAATAAGGTCAAAAACAATCAGGCCATGACATATGTCGCTTAAAAAACAGATCATGCTGGCTTTTGCCGGCTCATTGTCACTGCTTCTGGTCGCGGTCTTGCTGGCGCTATTTGCTTTGGGCCAGATCAATGCCGGTTTTAACCGGCTGGCCCAACACGATCAGGTCCTCGCCGACAGCGTCTCCTCGATGTATGCCCAAGGCCTGCAGACAGGACAGGCACTACGCAATGTATTGCTCGACCCGGCGAATCCAACGGGCCATAAAAATCTGGCAAAGGCACAGGCAACATTTCACGAAGACCTGAAACGGGCCGAATCGCTCTCGGATGCGCAATCCCAGAGCGCCCTGGCTCAAATCCGTGCCAAAAGCGAACAACGTGATCGCCTGATCACCGAGATTGCCAGCATGGCAGCCAGCGATGGCGTACTGGCGCGTGAGCGATTGAATAAGCAGGAAACGCCGCTATGGCGTGAAATACGCCAGACACTGATCGAGCAAGGCAAACAAACGGCGCAACATGCCACAAACAAGCGTGCCGAACTGGCCGCAGATCTGCAGTATTACCAGATAGTCTGCGCGAGCCTCGCGCTGGCGGCCGTACTGATGGCCATGCTGTCGATAGCCTGGATGCTGCGCGGTCTTCGCCACAGCCTGGGAGCCGACCCGCAAGAATTGGCGCAGATCGCGCATCAGGTTGCAGCCGGGCATCTGGATATCGCCATACCCTTCGCACCGCCCCGTAGCGCCATGGCGGCCATGGGACAGATGCAATCCGGGCTGACTACGCTGGCGCAAGCCATTCATGCCCAATCAGATGAGCTATCCACCCAGTCCGCGCAAATTGACCAGCAAAGCGAAGGGCTGTTCGAGCGCATCACACGTCAAAGCGATGCCGTGGCGATGATGGCAAGTTCAGTCGAACAACTGACCGTCAGCGTCAACCATATTGCCGAATCCGGACAGACCATTTTGCAAAATGTCGAGGACGGCATGGCGCACTCGGGCAAGGGGCTGATAGCAATAGATCAGGCCAGTAAAGGCATGCTGGATGTTGCCCGGAAAGCGGGAGATGTCAGTATGGTGCTCGAGAGCCTGCAGTCCGAATCGACAAAAATCCAGAATATTGTCAACGTGATCCGCGATGTGGCAGAGCAGACCAATCTGCTGGCGCTGAACGCAGCCATTGAAGCCGCTCGTGCCGGCGAAGCCGGACGCGGCTTCGCCGTGGTGGCGGATGAAGTACGCAAGCTTGCCGAACGAACAGCTCGCTCAACCGGCGAGATCGAAAGCACAATGGCGAGTATCCAGCACAGCATCAAAAACGCCAATCATGCCATGCAGAACAATGCCGAGGCCGTCACCGCGCAAGAAGGACTCATTGCCCAAACCGGGACAACGATACGCCAGCTGGACTCGAGCAATCAGCACATTCAGACGCAGGTTGCCCAGATCGTTCACGCTATTGGCGAGCAGGGGCTGGCTAGCAAGGAAATTGCCACCGGGATCGAGCAGGTCGCTCAACTGGCCGAACAAAACCAGATCGCGCTGGCACAATGCCGCCAGGCAATCGGCCAGACCGCGGGTCTGATATCCACACTGCGCAAGAGCGCAGGACGATTCCGGCTGAGCCGGAGCTGATGTGTAAAGCTGGCGGCCACTATCCACACTTGCCGCCAGCGCCCTCGCCACCGACAATGGGGACCTACCCGCAAGAGGAAGCCCCATGAACTCAGCCCTGACCCGCCTGCGCCAGCATATGGCTGCGCTAGGCCTTGATGCCTGCCTGATTCCGTCGTCCGACCCGCATCTGTCCGAATATCTGCCCGGGCACTGGCAGGCGCGGCAATGGCTGTCGGGTTTTACCGGCTCCATGGGGACGCTGATTGTCACTCAGGATTTTGCCGGCCTGTGGGCGGACAGCCGCTACTGGACGCAAGCCGAACAGGAGCTTGCCGGCAGCGGGGTTACGCTGGTCAAGGTTGAAACGGCCGCCAGCACCCAGCATCTCGACTGGCTGGCCAGCCAGCTAAAAGCGGGCCAGGTACTGGCTGTCGATGGTGATGTACTGTCGCAAGGTGCCGCCCGCGCCCTCAAGCAGGCGCTGAGTCATAGCGGCGTCGTGCTCAACACCGCGCTTGATCCGGTCGCTGCCATCTGGAGCGAGCGCGCGGCACTGCCAAGCGCGCCGGTGTACGAACATCTGCCACCTGCCGCCTGCGAAAGCCGAGCCGACAAGATCACACGCGTACGCAGCGCCATGGCCACGCAAGGCGCCAACTGTCACTGGCTCTCGACACTGGACGATATCGCCTGGCTGCTCAACCTCAGGGGCAGCGATGTCAGCTACAACCCGGTCTTTCTTGCCCATCTGCTGCTGAGGCAGGACAGCGCCACCTTGTTTGTCGGCGCCGGCAAGCTGGATGCGGCCCTGGCCGCACGCCTTGGCGCCGATGGCGTCACGCTCGCCCCCTATGCGCATGCCAAGGCGGCGCTGGCTGCACTCGCGCCGGACGCTACGCTATTACTGGATCCGGCACGGGTTACCCAGGGTTTCGCCCAAAGCGTGCCGGACAATGTGCGCATCATCGAAAGCATCAATCCCAGCACGCTATTCAAGTCATGCAAGAGCAAGGCCGAAGCCAGCCAGATCCGCGCCACCATGGAGCAGGATGGCGCGGCACTGTGTGAATTTTTTGCCTGGTTCGAATCGGTCATAGGCCGCGAAAGTATGACCGAGCTGGATATCGACACCCAGATCACCGCCGCGCGCGCGCGCCGGGCGGGCTTTGTGTCCGAGAGTTTCGCCACCATTGCCGGCTTTAACGCCAACGGCGCATTGCCGCACTACCGCGCCACAGCTCAGGCACACGCCACCATTCAGGGCGACGGCTTGCTGCTGATAGATTCCGGCGGCCAGTATCTGGGCGGCACCACCGACATCACCCGCGTCGTCGCGGTTGGCACCCCCAGCGAGGCTCAAAAGCGCGACTTTACGCTGGTACTCAAGGGCGTGATCAATCTGTCGCGCACCCGTTTCCCCAAAGGCACGCTGTCACCCATGCTGGACGCACTGGCGCGTGCGCCGCTGTGGCGGGAAAACATAGACTTCGGCCATGGCACCGGCCATGGTGTCGGCTATTTCCTTAATGTGCATGAAGGCCCGCAAAGCATTTCGCGTGCGCTGCCGACCCCGCATATGGCGATGCAGCAAGGTATGGTGACCTCGATCGAGCCGGGCATTTACCGTCCGGGGCGCTGGGGGGTACGCATTGAAAATCTGGTACTCAATGTCGAGGCTGGCGCCAGCGAGTTCAATGATTTTCTTGCTTTCGAGACGCTGACGCTGTGCCCGATCGATACGCGCTGCATCGTGCTTGCACTGCTGGATACCGCCGAGCGCGACTGGCTTAACACCTACCATGCCGAAGTACGCAGCCGGCTACTGCCGCATGTAGAAGGCGCCGCCCGCGACTGGCTACTGACCTCTACCCTGCCAGTCTGATGCAAGCGCCGGCTTTCGGATGCCGGACGCGCGTACAGCGATAAAAAAGCCGCGGGCATCTGAACGCCCGCGGCTTGCCGAAAAAGTAGCGGCTCGCCGCTGTGCCTGGCCACTCAGGCAGGCAAGTCATTATCCGGCTCGACCACCTCCCGGCTGGCAAGCACCTTGTCGATACGCATCTCGTCCATATCGACCACTTCCAGCTGCCAGCCTTGCCAGCACACGATATCGCCGGTACGCGCGACCCGCCCCAACAGCAGCATGATCATCCCCGACAAGGTGTGGTAGCGGCCCTTGTCCTCCTCCGGCGTTTCCTTGAGTTCAAGCTTGTCCTTGAGCTCGGGCACCGGAATCGAGCCGTCCAGCAGCCACGAGCCATCCTCGCGCTGCAAGGCCCAGGCGTCGTCAGCGTCGCGCGGGGTAAACTCACCGGTGACCGCTTCCAGGAGGTCATGCAAGGTGACAATGCCCTCGACCTCGCCATACTCGTCGATCACCATCGCCATCTGGGTGCCGCCAACGCGGAACTGTTCGAGTAGCTCCATCCCGGTCAGCGTCTCCGGCACGAACAACGCCGGTTGCAGCAGCGATGCCCAGTCCGGCTCGCCGCCGGCCAGGGCGGCGGTCAGCACATGCTTGGCGTTGGCCACGCCGCTGAGCCGGTCCAGCGCACCGGCACAGACCGGATAGCGGGTAAATTCGGAGCCGGTCATCCGTGCCAGGTTGTCGGCAAACGGCAGCGTGGTGTCGAGGCTGACCACGTCGGCACGCGGAATCATCAGCGACGAGAGCTGGCGGTCATCGAGACGGAACACATTACGCAACATCTCGTGCTGGTGGGTGTCGATGGTGCCGCTCTCGCTGCCCTCGTCGAGCATGGTCTGGATCTCTTCCTCGGTCACACCACTGGCAATCTGGTTACGCACCCCCATCAGGCGCAGCAAAGCCTCGGTCGACAGCGACAGTAAATGCACGAACGGCCGGGTTGCCAGTGCCAGATACTGCATCGGGCGCGCCACCAGCCGGGCGATAGTCTCGGGGGCCATCTGGCCGATCCGTTTAGGCACCAGTTCGCCGACCACGATAGAGACATAGGTGATGACGATCACCACCCCCACCGTTGCGCCAATCGACGCACCGTGCCCCGGTACGCCCAGCGACACCAGCCACACGGCCAGCGGCTCGGCCAGTACCGCCTCACCGAAGATACCGTTGAGGATGCCGATCGAGGTGATGCCGATCTGCACGGTGGAGAGGAAGCGGGTCGGCTCTTCGCCCAGCTTGAGCGCGGCAGCGGCGGCGTGGTCGCCGTTATCGGCAAGCTTGGACAGACGTGCGCGGCGCGCGGTGACCAGCGCGATCTCGCTCATGGCAAACACGCCATTGAGAATAATCAGGCCTATCAGGATCAGCACTTCCACGACGTTGCCTCCTGTTGGCAATACGCGTGGCAGTACAAGGGGGATGCAGGATGAACAACAGAACGGACAGAGGGGAAAGGGTCCATAGGATCGCGGGCAGGCCCGCAGTCATTCCTTAACAATAAAAACGGCTAGATCTTACCTACATTTTGCATGTTTGCAAGATCAGCGCACATCAGCGGGACTCATAGGCACGCGATGGCTGGCGGTGTTCAGCCAGCCTTGAAACGGCATTCACTTAGCCCAAACGCCCCGACTCGCGCGCCAGATAAAACCACTCCTGCCCCGCCTGCGATTTCACATTGGGGAACACGATGCGCCCGTCGTCCACTGCCAGTACCGGCGTGCCGTCGGCACGGATGGCGATCTGCTCACCCTTTTTTACCTTGTCAAAGCTGACCCACTCGCGCACAAACTGATCATCGGCGTGCATGCGGTCAATCACCTCATACAGCGACAGCGCCTCCATCCCGTCAACCGGTGCAGGTGCGGGTGCATCAATCAGCCCCAGATGCGCCAAGGTATTGACGATGGCCTGATACGCCACATCGGGTGCAGCCGGGTCTTCATGCTGGCCGCACTCCAGCGTCAGCGCCCAGCCGCCACAACGGCGCATCCATTCGGTCGTACCCATGCCGTAGCGCGGGTCGGTATTCAGCTGCATCTGGCGCGAATCGGCCTCGCCAAACAAGGCCACCCGCCGCTTCACCCCCAGCGCGTAGGTCGACAGCCAGCCATCCACCGCACGATTCACCCCCAAACGGCGTGCCAGCGCTTCTTCCTTGCCCGCATGGACAAACGGCTCCAGCGTACCGGCATTGTCATGCGGCCCCATAAACACAAAAGCCTGCCCCTTGGACTGGAAAGAATGCAGGTCAAGCAGCACATCGTGCTGCGCCAGCAGCGGGCATAGCCAGTTGGCGATGCGGTCTTCAAACTCCAGTGGCGTATCGGTCGGCGCAAAATTACGGTTAAGGTTGCGGTCGCCCGAGCGCTCGCCCTTGTTGTAGGCCAGCGGATTGGTCACCGGCACCAAGGTTACGCAGCCTTGCTTGAGCACGCGTGCGCCACTCTCGAATTCGGCCAGCAGACGGCGGATACCCAAGGTGCCGCAAACCTCGTTACCGTGCACGGCGCCCAGCACGATTAAGCGCGGACCGGCTTGGGGAGAGGCAAATTGGTAGGATGAAAATTGCAAAGGGATAGACATGGTGCGCTCGCAGTTTGGCAATCCCCAGAAGATAAACCGGATCACCTCATCATGCCAATGCAGTTAGCACTCTCAAGTGCCCGCAAATCAGCCTGCGCTTGCCCTGAATCCCGGGCCTGGTGATGCATGCCCGCAAAAAAAGCCCGCACTTTGGCGGGCTTTTCAAGAAAACAGATGGGCTTAGCGCTTCAGCCTTGCCAACGCTTCCGCCATCGCATTATTGGCCGGCGCTTTTTCCGGCGCCTTGCCCTTGCCGCCACGCGGGGCATCGCTGCGACCAGCCGGTGCACTGGAACGCTGGGCACCAGGCTCGTCGCTCATGCGCATGGTCAGCGCGATGCGTTTACGCGCCACATCCACTTCCATCACCTTGACCTGCACCACATCGCCTGCCTTGACCACGGTACGCGGATCATCGACAAACTTATTGGACAAGGCGGAAATATGCACCAGCCCGTCCTGATGCACGCCGATATCGACGAAGGCACCGAAGTTGGTGACATTGGTGACGCAACCTTCCAGCACCATGCCCGGCAGCAAATGCTTGATGTCCTCGATCCCGTCCTGAAAGGTCGCCGTCTTGAACTCGGGGCGCGGGTCGCGCCCCGGCTTTTCCAGCTCTTTGAGGATATCCATCACCGTCGGCAAGCCAAAACGCTCGTCAGTGTAGTCGGACGGACGCAGCGCCTTGATGGCGCCGGCGTCGCTAATCAGTTCGGACACCGCACGCCCGGTACGACTGACGATTTTCTCCACCACCGGATAGGCTTCCGGGTGAACCGACGACGCATCCAGCGGATTGTCGCCGCCGCGTATGCGCAAAAAGCCTGCTGCCTGCTCGAAGGTTTTTTCACCCAGACGCGGCACTTTCAATAGCGCCTTGCGGCTTTTGAACGCACCGTTGGCATCGCGATAGGCCACGATATTTGCTGCCAGCGTGGCATTCAGCCCCGAGATGCGGGTCAGTAGCGGCACCGAGGCCATATTCACATCCACCCCGACGGCATTGACGCAGTCTTCCACCACGGCATCCAGCGACTTGGCCAGCTGGCTTTGGTTGACATCGTGCTGGTACTGGCCAACACCAATGCTTTTAGGATCTATCTTCACCAGTTCGGCCAGCGGGTCCTGCAGGCGCCGGGCAATCGACACCGCACCGCGTAAGGAAACGTCCAGCGCCGGAAATTCGCGCGCGGCCAGCTCGGATGCCGAATACACCGATGCGCCGGCCTCTGACACCACCACGCGCGTCATCGCCAGTTGCGGCAGTGCACGGGTCAGCTCTTCGGCCAGCTTGTCGGTTTCGCGGCTGGCGGTGCCGTTGCCAATGGCAATCAGATCAACCTGATGGCGCACGGCCAGCGCAGCCAGGGTAGAGAGCGCGCCATTCCAGTCGCGGCGCGGCTCGTGCGGGTAAACGGTGGCGGTATCCAGCAGTTTGCCGGTGGCGTCGACGACGGCGACTTTCACGCCGGTACGGATGCCGGGATCCAGCCCCATGGTGGCACGCGCGCCAGCCGGTGCGGCCAAAAGCAGGTCGTGCAGATTGCCGGCAAACACCTTGATCGCCTCGGCGTCAGCCGCATCTTTCAGCCGGCCCAGCAGCTCCAGCTCGAAGGAAAGGAAAATCTTGGCACGCCAGCACAGGCGCACCCCGTCCAGCAGCCATTTATCGGCGGCTCGGCCCTGATCGGCCACCGCAAAATGGCGGGCAATCAATAGCTCATAAGCCGAACGCTCGGTAATCGGCGTTTCGTCCGGCTGGTATTTAAGGCTGAGCGTCAGAATGCCCTCATTGCGGCCACGCAGTAGTGCCAGCGCGCGATGCGAAGGCGTGCTGCGTATCGGCTCGCGATGGGCGAAGTAATCGGAAAACTTGGCACCTTCGGCTTCCTTGCCCGCAACCACGCTCCCGGTCAGCTCGCCCTCTTGCCACAATTTGTCGCGCAGAACGCCCAAAAGCGCGGCATCTTCGGCAAAGCGTTCGATCAGAATGGCGCGGGCACCATCCAGTGCGGCCTTGGCATCAGCGACACCCTTATCCAGCGCGATATAAGCGGTGGCCGCCGCTTCGGGCACTTGGTTGGGATCGGCCAGCAGGCTATCGGCCAACGGCTCCAGCCCGGCTTCGCGCGCGATCTGGGCACGGGTACGGCGTTTGGGTTTGTACGGCAGGTACAGATCTTCAAGCAGGGTTTTATTGTCGGCCCGCAAAATGGCGGCCTGCAGCTCGGGACTGAGCTTGTCCTGTTCGGCAATGCTTTTGAGTATGGTATCGCGGCGGGCATCCAGCTCACGCAGATAGACGAGACGCTCATCCAGCAGGCGCAACTGGGTGTCATCCAGACCTCCGGTCACTTCCTTGCGGTAGCGCGCGATAAAGGGCACGGTTGCGCCCTCGTCAATCAGTTCGACCGTGGCAAGGACTTGCGCCTCGCGGACATTGAGTTCCGCCGCGAGGCGGCTGGCAATAGACTTGATCATGCGGCTTTTCTGTCTTGGCGAAGAAAAGTCCCTACTGTAGCGGCTAAACCGGTAAAAGCAAGCCCTGCAAGCCTTACAGCGGTTCCGCGCCCTTGAGCCAGGCCTGCGCTTCTTCCAGCGTTTCAAAGTGGTGCGAGCGCGCATCGGACAGCATGCCGGCAATATGGGTCGCCAGCTTGATCCACACATCCTCGACCACCAGCGCGATGCGGCCGAAGTCTTTTTCATGCGCACGCATGAATTTCACCTCTTCCAGCGCCATGTCGATGGTGAAGTCCTTCAGCTCGGACAAGTCCAGCAATACATCAGGCTTGCGCTGCTCGCCGACACGCTTCATCAGCGCCGCTTCGAACAATTTGAAATCGGCCAGAGTAAATTCGCCATACAGGGCGACATCCAGGCCATAGTCCTGCTCACGGATGGAAATCATGCGCTACACCTCTCACGTTATTCATGCAATTAACATTCTAGCGCCGGCTGGCGAGCATTCCACTGATCACAATCAATATTATTGCCGACAGCGATGCCCCGGGCAGGGACTCGTCCCACAACAGTACACCCAGCAAGGTGGAAAACACCACGGTCAGGTAGGACAGGTTGGCTGCCACCAGCTTGTTGCCAACCTTGTAGGCGCGGGTCATCGCCAGCTGGGCAATGGTGGCGGTGATGCCCAGCCCGGCCACCATCAGCATGGTGTAGCCATCCATAGGCTGCCAGCCCTCGAACGATACCAGCACCGCCCCGCCCAGCGTCGCAATCAGCGCGAAATAAAACACAATACGCCACTCAGGCTCGCCCAGACGCGCAAGCTCGCGCACATGCAGATAAGACCAGCCGGCCAACAGGCCCGAACACAGCCCCATCAGGCCCACCAGCCAGGCATCCGACGCCAGTGTCGGGCGCAATAGCAGCACCACCCCGACAAAACCCAGCGCCAGCGCAAACAGTGCGCGCGGCGACAGTTTCTCGCGCAAGAATACGACCGACAGCAGCGCAAGGAACATGGGCGAGGTGTAATTCAAGGTCACTGCGGTCGCCAGCGGCAGATGGGCGATGGCATAAAAGTACAGCAGCAGCGAGGTGTAAGCCAACAGACCGCGCTGGACATGGCGCCGCAGGCAAGGCGTCGCAAAACGCTGGCCTTTGAGCAAGGCGGGTATCCCCAGCAGCAGCACGCCAATCAGCGTGCGCCAGAACACCAGTGCGCTTGAGCTCAGACTGGCTGAGCCCAGTTTGACGAATACCCCCATCAGGCCGAAGAAAAAAGCGGCCACCACCATCCAGCCCGCGCCCAGGGAAAAATCCCGCCTGCGCGCAGGCAAAAACAAATACTTCATACCGTTCCAAAAAGAAAATTTATCCGCGCCGTGCCGCAATCACACCGGACAGGATCACCAGCATCATCGCCAGCACCGCGTCGCCGCTCATGGCTTCACCCCAGAGCAGAACGCCAAACAAGGCGGAAAAGACGACAGTCAGATAGGCAAGGCTGGCGACCAGAAAACGCCGCCCTTCCTGATAGGCACGGGTCATCGCCAGCTGGCCGGTCAGGCCGAATAGCGCGACACCGAGCAAGGGCCCGACATTGGCGCTATTTAATGGGGTGAAGCCCGGGCCAAACAGCAAAAACACCAGACCAAAGCCGCTGGCGAGCCAGAAGAACCAGAACACCGTGCGCCACGATGGCTCCCCCATCTGTCCCAGCTCGCGCACCTGAAACACGGCGAAGCCGGCACACAGGCCAGAGCCCAGGCCTATCAGCGTGGCAAACCAGGCATCCGAAGCGAAGCCGGGTTTAAGCAGCAGCACCACCCCGATAAAGCCCAGCGCCAGAGACAGCCCCACGGCCGGTGTCAATCGGTCGCGCAGCTTGATCATGCACAGCAGGACAAAGAAAAGCGGCGAAGTGTAATTCAGCGTAATCGCGCTCGACAAGGGCAAATGGGCGAGTGCATAAAACAGCATGGCCATGGAGGCATAACCGATAACGCTACGCTTGAGATGGGCAGGAAAATTACGCGTGCGCGGCGACTGTCCGCGTAGCCGCATCACCCCCGACAGGCACAAGGCGCCCAGCAAAGTGCGCCAGAACAAAAGCTCGGTCGAAGAAAACGTGCGCGCCCCCTCCTTGACGAATACCCCCATCAGCGCAAACGACAGCCCCGCCAGCACCATCCAGCCGGCGCCCAGTCGTCCCGCGCGCACGCGTAGCCATAGCGCCTGCCTTGCGCGGATGGCCGTACTCATGGCTGCTCGCGTTTGCTACTGACGGCAAACTTCAGGCACAGGCTGGAAAAAGGCTGGCGGTAGTGTTTGAACTCGGACGCATTGGCACTGCAATCGGCCTCGAACACCCGGCGCGAAGCCTTGTCCAGCTGCCACACCTTCTGGTGGCGCCGCACGATCCACAGGCCATTCTGTACATTTTCGCTTTCGCGATAGTCCAGCAGCACACGGCCACGCTTTTCATCCAGCTCGATACGGCTGGCAGCCTCGCGCCCGCCCCGGGCACTACGGTATGGCTGGGTCAAGCGCTGCAAGCTGTCACGCTTACCCAAGCGGCGCACGCTGAACACCGCACGCGCATCGCCACGCTCCCGGTCTTCTGCACGTCGGGGCAGAACCTGCAGGCTGCGGCGCTTTTTCTCGGTCTTGCTAGTGACCTGCCACTGCGCCGGCAAATCGAAGGTCAGGGGCCACACGGTATCGCGATAGGGCGCAGCCCATGCCCAAACAGGGAAACAGAGCAGCAAAACAGGCAACAAAGGCAAACGCAACATGAGGGCAATCGATTTCTAGGCATGGCGGAATAGGCCGCTTTTATCATTCTGCCTCAAACCATACTTATGACACCAGCGATTCAGGCAAGACCCACACCCAAGCCAAAGGCCAAAAATACAGCGTTGCGGCTTGATCGCCCCCCCAAAATACACCATTGTTCTAATCGAACATTTGTTTTAGAGTTCACCCACAAAACCATTCATCACCGCTACGGTTTTGATAATAAAAAGCAAATCACGGGAGAGACTTCATTATGACGCTACAAAGCATCACCGAGTGGTTTATTCCTGCCGCTGTCCGCCAGCAGCAGGAACTGCTCATCCGCGCCCGTACCATCATCAGCGCGGCGCTAACCGCGGGCCTGATCGCACCGCTGTTTGCCCTGTCTTACTACAAGCTGAACCACCCGGCGATGGCAGACGGCATTTTGCTTGGCTGCCTGTTGCTACTGGCCGGCGCTTTCGCACTTAAATTCAGCGGCATGGTACGTCTGGTTGGCGAGTACGTGGTGCTATGCATGTTTGCACTCGTGAGCTGGATGGTCTACGTTAACGGCGGCGTCATGTCGACCAGCATTGTCTGGTATGCCGCAGTGCCGATGGCGGCCATATTTATCAATGGCCGCAACTCGGGCACGGTATGGAGCGGAATGACCATTCTGGCCATCATCGCCATGCTTGTTTTGTCGGAGAATCACGGCTGGCTCCCGCCTACCCCCATTGCCCACGAAGAATTCCCCAAGCTACAGGCAAAATCCCTGATCGGACTCACGCTGACGGTATTCATCCTGTCGCTTTCATTTGAAAAAGCCAAAGCTCGTGGTTTCGGGAAACTGGAAGCCGCGCGCGAAGAGGCGGAAAATGCAAGCCGCATCATGAAGGAGATGATGGCGCAGGTGACGCATTCCATTCAGGCTGCAACAACCGAAAGCCGCGACATTGCCAGCAGCGCCGGCCTGATGGCCGACACCATGACCAAACAGCGCCAACGTGCCGAAAACATGGTGACAGAAACACGGAAAATGTCGGCATTGACGCAGCAAAGTGCCCATGAGTCACAACGGGCCACCACCATGGCCGAGGCCGCAGGCACCGCGGCGCATGCGGGTGGAGAGGCGATGGATGCCGCCGTACAACAACTTAACAAAGCGCGTGCCGTCATCGATGCGGCAGCAGAAAAACTGGAAGAACTGGGCGAGCGCAGTACGGAAGTCGACAGTATCGTACAGATGATCCGTGAAATTGCCGACCAGACCAATTTGCTGGCACTCAATGCAGCGATCGAAGCGGCACGTGCTGGCGAGTTCGGCCGAGGTTTTGCCGTCGTCGCAGATGAAGTCAGGAAACTGGCTGAGCGCACACAAAAAGCCACCGTGGATATCGGCGACAAGATACATCTTATTCATGAGGGCACGCAGTCATCGCTTATCGCCATGCGGGAAGGCAATACCCAGATGCGAGCGGGCCGCGAGCATACACTGTCGGCTCATGAAAAGCTTGGAGGGATGATCGCCAATACGCTGGAACTTGGCCACCTTTTGCAACAGGTTTCAATGGCAGAGGCCAAGCAAAACGAAGGCTTCAGTCACTTCGCCAGCAATATTACCTCGATCGAAAGCGATACCCGGGCGCTATCTGCAGAAACCGATACCATAGCCCATGCAACCCGGCAACTGGATAGGCTGATGGCGGAGCTTGGCAAGTCAATCACCACATTCCAGACGCGAAATACAGCGCCCCACTTGGCACCAGATGCGCGTAGCGAGCCGCAACGCTACTATGCCTGACCCGGTTTAAGCCCCACAAAGGGTGCGCATCTGACTACAGCCGCGCACCCTCGCTTTGCCTTTGCTCCCGTCAGGGCCGCCGCCCTTATAACAGGCAGGCCGCTTTATCCCCAGCCAGCCAGCGTCCCATCTCCTGGGCCGGCAAGGGTCGGCTAAACAGATAGCCTTGCGCCATCGTGCAGCCATGCTGTAGTAAAAACTGGCGGTGCGCTTCCAGTTCGACACCTTCGGCGACAATGTCCAGCTCCAGACTGCGGGCCATCGAGATAATGGCCGCAGCAATAGCGGCATCATCCCGGTCGTGATGCAAATCTTTGATAAAGGATTGGTCAACCTTGAGCACACTGACCGGCAGCTTCTTCAGATATGCCAGCGATGAATAGCCGGTGCCGAAATCATCAATGGAAAGCGCAATCCCCAAAGCGCGCAAGCTGCTTAACTGGCCCAGCACGTCGCTATCGACATCCATGGCCGTGCTTTCGGTAATTTCCAGCTCCAGAAACCCGGCCGGCAAACCGGTCTCATCCAGAATACGCCGGATCATGGCAACAATATTACCGGAAGCGAACTGACGCCCGGACAGGTTTACCGCCACCCGCCCCTCCAGCACACCCTGTGCCAGCCAATGACTAGCCTGTGTGCAGGCAGTGCGCAATACCCATTCACCGATAGGAATAATAAGTCCGGTTTCCTCGGCCAGCGGAATGAAGTCAGCCGGCGAGACCGAGCCCAGATCCGGGCTAAACCAGCGCAACAGCGCCTCGGCACCACAGCAACGGCCACTGGCCAGATCTATCTTGGGCTGGTAGTAAAGCGCCAATTCCCCACGCTCCAGTACCCGGTGCAACGCGAACTCCAGCTCCAGCCTGGCCATGGCACGGACATTCATATCTGACGCATAAAACTGGAATGCATTTTTTCCGCGCGCCTTGGCCTTGTGCATGGCCGCATCGGCATTCAACAATAAAGTCTCGGCGTTATGTCCGTCATCCGGGTACAAGGCGACACCGATGCTGGCGGTAATAAAGAGGGGGTTGCCGTCTACCTGAATTTCGCCAGCTAACTGATCCAGTGTTTTCTGCACCAGCGCCGCCAGTAGCACTACGCTTTCGCCGTATTCATACAAAACCCCGAACTCGTCTCCGGCCAAGCGTGCCACGCGTGCACTGTCTGGCAGGCTGGATTTCAGCGTCGTTGCGACTTGGCGCAACAAGGCATCCCCGACCTGATGGCCAAGCGTGTCGTTGATCAGCTTGAAGCGGTCCAGGTTGACATGCAGGACAGCAAACTGCCCGCCATTCAGGCTGCGCTGCACCGCATCTGCGACATAATCAGCAAACAAGGTGCGGTTGAACAAGCCGGTCAACGCGTCATGATTCGCCAGAAAATGCAAACGCTCTTCAGACAACTTGCGCTGGGTGATGTCCGAGAATACCCCTACATAGTGCAGGATGCTGCCATCAGGCTCACGAATGCCGGAGATGGACAGATGCTCGGAATACAGCACACCATTTTTGCGCCGATTGACCAGTTCGCCCTGCCAATTCCCTTCATTTTTCAGGCTCTGCCAGAAAGCCTGATAGAACTCGGGCGACTGCTGGCCGGATTGCAGTATCGCCGGCGTATTTCCCAGCACCTCCTCACGGCTGTAACCCGTTATCCGGGTAAATGCCGCGTTGACATGCAAAATCACACCCGCCGGGTTGGTTACAACGATGCCCTCCTGCGTCGACTCGAAGACCTTTTCCGCCAGCATCAGGTTTTGACGCGAATTTGCCAGCGCCGCATCCCGTTGTTGCAAAGCTTGCTGCAACTCGGCAATGAACTCGTGCTCGATCGAATACATGATATCGACCACACCGACTATCGCCTGCAAGCATCCATCCAGCCCGGATACGCCCATATGGCGCGTTTTTTGCGCCAACAATTGCTGGCGCACCGCCAGTAATGACGTATTCACGGCGACGCTACGCATCGGGTAACTGCACACTTCGCGCACGGCGACATCCTGCTGCTGCCGGGCAAGCAGCGCCAGCACATCTCGCGCAGTCAGGATGCCCCAGCTGCCATCGGCAAAATCGATGGCCAGCGCATCACGGCCGCTATCACGCAACGCCTGCAAGGCTTCAGATAAAGGACGATCTGCACCGATACTCACCAAAGGTGCCAGCGACAGGTTGTCCAGCCGGGTACAGCGTAAAAAGACCTCGCTGCCCTGATGCGATACGATATCGGAGGCTGACACCACGCCTACATACTCCCCATCCCGGGTCAGCAATGCATGGCGGATCTGCTTCTGGCGAAAAAAGGCAGCCACTTCCTGTGTACCCAACTCGGCATCAAGCGTGAATACCGGCGCGCTCATCACCTCGGCGATCGCTTGCGATAAACCATCATGGCAGCCTACACCCATCTTCAGCGCGTCGCTTTCGGTCCAGATACCCAGAGCCTTGCCGGCAGGGCTCATCACCACAATGGATCCGCAATGCGCATCGACCATCATGCGGGCCGCCACGGCCGCAGGGGTTTCTGGACTGCAACTGAGTATATTGCTGGATGCCAGCGTTGCTATCGCGCGTTGGAACGTCACACACACCCCCAATAAAAAACCGCCACCGGCCATTTACCATGCACGGCAAGCACGATAAATGCTGGACAATCATTTTCACCACCTCACATTCAATTCGAATAATAACAAATTCATCCAATTTAGTTCATGAAATTATCAATTTCCACTTTCAATCAATATTTAAAAGCTTAAAATGCAGGAATTACTTTCCGCGCTGCAGCATGGCTCGACATAAGCTGCATGTTTATCCGATACAGCACACCGAGAAAAACACATGACGACTTGCCGCACCCGCCTCACCATTCTCGGACGCGTTCAGGGCGTCGGCTTTCGTCCTCATGTCTGGCGTATAGTTAAACACCACCATCTGGCTGGTTTTGTGAAAAATACCGGCGAAGGCGTCGTTATCGAGTTGCAAGGCCCTAGCGAAACAGTGGCAGCATGCAAAAAAGCTCTGCGCCAGAACTTGCCACCCCTGGCCAGACTGGACAGCCTGACGCAGGAAACCATCCCGCCGCAAGACGAATGCGATCAATTCGAAATACTCAGCAGCAGCGGCAAGGCAACACACGCTTATGTGCCGGCAGACATGGCAAGCTGCCCCAACTGCCTGCATGAGCTTTTCGAACAAGGCAATCGCCGCTACCGCTACCCGTTTATCAACTGCACGGATTGCGGTCCACGCTACAGCATCACCCACGCCCTGCCATACGACAGGGCCGAAACCAGCATGGCCGCCTTTACCTTGTGCCCAAGCTGCCATGATGAATACCACACCCCGGAAAGCCGTCGCTTCCATGCCGAGCCGAATGCCTGCCCGGCATGCGGCCCGCGCCTTTCATTGACCGATCGCTTTGGCCAGGCCCTTAAAGGCGATGCGATAGCGGGCTCCTTGCAAGTACTCAATATGGGACGCAGCATCGCCATGAAAGGTCTGGGAGGCTTCCACCTGGTTTGCGATGCAAATAAGGAAGAGGCCGTAAGACGGATACGCGGACAGAAAAAACGGCAGGACAAACCTCTGGCAGTCATGGTGCTCAACATCGCCTCTGCCCGACGTCTATGCCATATCAGCGAGGAAGAAGCCGAGCTATTGGCATCACGCGAGCGTCCTATCGTACTGCTGCGCAAGCGTCATGACACCGACGCCAAACTAGCTGGCGTGGCACCAGGACTGGACAGTCTGGGGGTTATGCTGCCTTACACGCCACAGCAATGGCTGCTGTTTCATGAAGCACTGGGCAGGCCGGATGGCCATGCATGGCTGGAAGAAGCCTGTGACCGCGTCTGGGTCATGACGAGCGCCAACCCTAGCGGCGAGCCTATTGTGATCAGCAACAAGGAAGCGCGCGAGCGACTGAACCAGTTGGCGGATGTATTCTTGCTGCACAACCGCAATATCGTCGCACGCTGTGACGATAGCGTACTGATTCAGGATGGCAAGCAGCCACTCTTTCTGCGTCGCGCCCGTGGCTACGCACCAGACCCGCTCCCTCTGGCAAGTACCGGCCCCAGTATTCTGGCACTGGGCGCCCAGCATAAAAATACCGTTTGCGTCCTGCGGGGACAGGAGGCCTTTGTCTCACCACATGTCGGCGATCTGAACCATCCGCTTAACTGCGATGCCATGGAGGCCAGCGCCCATCACCTGCTTGAACTGACCGATATCACGCCTGCCGCCATTGCCTGCGACCTTGACCTCAGCCAGGACTCAAGCCGGCTGGCCGAAGAGATGGCCAGACACTACCGTGTGCCTCTGTTTCATATCCAGCACCATCAGGCGCATATTGCCGCAGTACTGGCCGAGCATGGCCACACCAGCCCGGCATTAGGCCTGGCGCTGGACGCATTCGGACTTGGGGAAGACGGCAAAGGCTGGGGTGGCGAACTCATGCAGGTCCATGGTGGCCGCTTCGAGCTATTGGGCCAACTCGCCCCCCTCCCCTTGCCAGGCGGCTTGCGCGCCATGCGCGAGCCATGGCTTATGGCAAGTGCCTTGCTCTATGCACTGGGTGAAGAACAGGAGGCCCAGCGCCGCTTTGGCCAGCGCCCGGCCTGGCCTGCCATTGCGGCCCAACTGGAAAAGCCGCTGCAACTACAAAACACCAGCAGCATGGCGCTTTGGTTCGCGGCGATCGCGGGCCTGTGTGGCCTGTGCGATGAACAGCGCTTTGACAACGAGGCCTTGCAACGTCTGGAGGAAATAGCAGCAGAATGCGCGCCCATACTGGATGGCTGGCAGATAAAAGACATGCAGCTTGACCTCAAACCGGTATGTCGCCAATTAGCCAGTCTAGGAGGTAAAACCGGTGAAATTTCCGGCATCTGGCATGCGACACTTGCCGCTGCACTGGCGGACTGGGTACACCATGCCTCCGTGGCCAGTGGCATCAATACCGTGGTGCTAAGCGGAGGCTGCTGTAGCAACCGCAAACTGATGGCAGCATTACTGCCCCGCCTGCAAGACGACGGCATCAAGACATTGCGCGCCAGGCAACTGCCGCCAAACGATGGCGGAATCAGCCTGGGACAAGCCTGGATCGCCCGCCAGCGCCTGCAGGCCCAGACAAAAGGGTAAATGGGGTGAATGCAAAACGCCTGCCACACTGGCAGGCGTTTGTATGCGGAAGCTGCAGACAAGCTTTATTTTTTGTTGCTGTCTTCGGCTTGTACCGGTGGGACAGGAAATCCGGGGAAAGCAAACCCCGAGAACAACTGCTTGGTCTGCTCCTGCATACGGCTTTGCATATCAAGAAACGTACTGCTGCTCTGCTCCATATAGTTCGACATCAGGTTTTGCATCGCAGGTGCCTGAAGCTTCATATACTCGCCCCACAAATTGGCATTCCAGCCGTTGCCATCCGAGCATAAGGAACGGCTCTGCTCCTGCATCTTTTTCTGCAACTGGCCGAAAATTTCCAGGTTCTTCTCCAAAAACGGCCCCATCATGCCCTGCATCGCCTGACCATAAGAACGGATGAACTGGGTCAGCACATCATGAGTAAATATGGGAGAGCCACCGCTTTCCTCCTCCAGGATGATCTGCAGCAAAACACTGCGCGAAATATCCTCTTGGGTCTTGGCATCCACTACCTGCAGGTCGACATTGTCCAGTACCAGACGCTTAACATCCTCCAGCGTGATATACGAACTGGTCGCGGTATCGTACAGACGGCGGTTGGGATATTTTTTAATAACCCGTTTTTCTGTGCTCATGAAACTCCCCCTTTGTATATTTCTGTTTTACATTGCAACACAACATTACTCTATCATAAAAACAACAGAGTAGAGTTAAACGTCTAGCACCATGCTGCACTGCATGATAGATTGAGGTGGATTGTGCATAGCACAACCAAAAAAAACAATCACTTGCTGCAAAAAGAACTCAAAACGGCATCCTGAATCGCCCGATTAAAACCTTCAAAACTTAAGGAAACCGACGATATGAATACCGCCAAAGAACAACTCAATACCTTTTCTCTCAATCACTACGAGATCACATTGCGCGCAGCACAAATCGCGCTAGACAGCACCGAGCGCCTGATCAGATTCAATCTGGACATCTCCAAGCAAACCTTGCAAGAAAATTCCGAGTTTGCCCGTGAACTGTCAGGCACAAGTGACCCGCAAAGCATCGCAGCGAATTTCAACAAAATGGCCGGCCTCGCCGCTGAAAAAGCCGTTGAAAATGCACGCGGCTTCTACGAGATCATTTCCCAGACGCAAAGTGCCATGACCAAACTGGTCGAAGACAATATCGGCAACTTCAATAAAGGCCTGATCAGCTCGATTGAAACCCTGGCCAAGAATGCACCGGCAGGCTCCGATGCAGCCGTCAGCGCCGTCAAAACATCGATTGCGGCCACCGCTGCGGCCGTCAACAGCGTGACGCAAAGCGCACAGCAAGTGGTACACCTTGCCGACAGCAATATCAAAACGGCCGGCAGCGCGACCGCTGATGCGGTTAAAAACGCCAACGCCAAGCGCAGCAACGCATAAGTCTGCACTTTCGGGCTTGCCGCCACCGGCAAGCCTGCATCCGACACCCCGCTAGCCGGGGTGTTTTGCATCATGGGGGTGATACGCCAGCCAACAAGCAGTACAATCTGCCCTTGTTTCCACCGTTCACCGAGCCCGAGGTTATATCGGATGAAAATCAGCAGCCATTTTGACGCCGGCAGTATCGAAGTTGTCCAGTTTGACGATTTTTCCGACATCCAGCTAAAGATCCGTCAGGACAATGCAGCCAGCTTTGCCCAATGGTTTTATTTCCGCCTGCAAGGCGCAGCCTACCAACCCTGTACGCTACGCTTTCTCAATGCAGGAGAATGTGCCTACCCGCAAGGCTGGCAGGACTATCAGGCCATGGCCTCATACGACCGCGTCAACTGGTTTCGCGTACCGACGACTTATGATGGGCAGACACTGACCATCGAGCATGTACCGCTGGCCGGCAGCATCTACTACGCCTATTTCGAGCCCTACTCCTACGAGCAGCACCTCAACCTGATCGGCCAGGCACAAAGCTCCGGCCTGTGTGATGTCAGCTCGCTGGGCTCAACCATTGAAGACCGCGATATCGACCTGCTGACCATAGGCCACGAAGTCGAGTCCGACCTCAAGATCTGGATTATTGCCCGCCAGCATCCGGGGGAAACCATGGCCGAATGGTTTGTCGAAGGCTTGCTCAATCGCTTGCTGGACCCACAAGACCCGACCAGCCGTTTGCTACTGGACTCGGCCACGTTCTACATCGTGCCCAATATGAATCCGGACGGTGCCATCCATGGCAACCTCAGGACCAATGCCGCCGGTGCCAACCTCAATCGTGAATGGAATGCACCAAGCGCAGACAAAAGCCCGGAAGTACTGGCGGTTCGCCAAAAAATGCTGGAAACCGGGGTTGACCTGTTCCTCGACATCCACGGCGACGAGGCCCTGCCTTATGTCTTTGCCGCAGGCAGCGAGGGTGTGCCTTCATACGATGAACGTATTGCCAGACTAGAGACGCTCTTCAAGGAGCAATTGCAGCTTGCTTGCCCGGATTTCCAGGATGAAATCGGTTATCCGAAGCAGGAAAAAGGACAAGCCGAGCTGACCTGGGCAACCGCCTGGGTCGCCGAACAGTTCCGCTGCCTCGCTTTTACGCTGGAAATGCCGTTCAAGGATAACGCCAACCTGCCGGATGACGACTTTGGCTGGAGCGGCCAGCGCAGCCTGC
Source organism: Aquitalea sp. S1-19 (assembly GCF_024343515.1). Classification (NCBI taxonomy): domain Bacteria; kingdom Pseudomonadati; phylum Pseudomonadota; class Betaproteobacteria; order Neisseriales; family Chromobacteriaceae; genus Aquitalea; species Aquitalea sp. S1-19. The sequence goes on from NZ_RJTZ01000018.1 coordinate 36,842, forward strand.
GCATGGGTGAAGCTGCACTCTCCCCCAGTCTCGCCGTCTTGCGCCACCTGCGCTGATTTCACATCAGCCTGACACTTTACATACCAATACCGGCAAGCAGATCTCGTCCTGACTCAGGCGGACTGCTTCCGGACACATGACACCGCCTCCCCTTTTTGTTGCAGATAGTAATCAGATCCATCTCCTTTCTCTATTCATCCTCGCTTTTCCCCCATACATGCTCTACCTTTAACGAAGGATCCGGTTTGCCCTTGATGGGCGCAGGGTTCTTGCACAGCAAGCAGTTTTCCTTGGGGCGTCGTGGTTCCCCCTTGCCACGGCGCTTCTTTTTTGCCTGTGACTTCCCGCCAGTACTCCAGCCATTGCGTTTGGCATCCACCTTGTCTTAAGCTGGCTATTCTTCATCCTTGCGGTAGCCCTGATGCCATCCCCTATCTATCAATACGCGCCGTTGGCGATAAATGGCCAGCCTTTGCCCATGAGCCAGTTTGAAGGTCAGGTTCTGCTCATCGTCAACACCGCCAGCGCATGCGGCTTCACCCCGCAATATGCCGAGCTTGAAGCGCTGCATCAGCGTTATCATGCACAGGGCTTGGTCATACTGGGCTTTCCTTGCAACCAGTTTGGCCAGCAAGAACCGGGGGATGCGGCAAGCATCGGTGCGTTCTGCCAGAAAAACTACGGCGTCAGCTTCCAGCTGATGGACAAGGTCGACGTCAACGGTAAAGACGCGAGCCCCTTGTGGGATTACCTGAAAAAAGAAAAGCCAGGCTTGCTGGGCCTGCCTGCGATCAAATGGAATTTCACCAAGTATCTGGTTGACCGTCAGGGCCATGTCGTCAGGCGCTTTGCCCCGCAAACCACCCCCACTTCCATGGCGAACGAGATCGAAGCGCTGCTGTAAAGCATAAAGGGCTGGCATCTCGGATGACCGCCAGCCCTCCTATTAAGCGCCTTCAAATCCGGTCAGGACATTGACCGCATTGATGCCGATAGCCTCCACCGCATAGCCCCCCTCAAAACAGAACTGGGTAGGCAGACCCAGGCGTGCCAAACGGGCGCCCAAGCGGATAAAGTCTTCGTGTTTGAGTGCGAAACGAGAAATCGGATCGCCCTCATAGGTATCCACGCCGAGCGACACCACCAGCGCCTCGGCGCCATATGCCTGAATGCGGGTGCACGCAGCTTCCAGCGCCGCAAACCAGCCAGCCACATCCGTGCCCGCAGCCAAAGGATAGTTGGCGTTAAAGCCCAGTCCGTCACCCTCGCCCTCCTCGTCGGCAAAGCCGAGAAAGAACGGATATTCGGTGCGCGGGTCACCATGTATGGACAAAAACAGCACATCGGAGCGGCGATAGAAAATATCCTGCGTCCCGTTGCCGTGATGGTAGTCGACATCCAGCACGGCAAGCTTGCGCACGCCGCCATCCAGCAGGCGCTGCGCGGCAATCGCCGCATTATTGAAGTAGCAGTAGCCGCCACAGTAGTCATAGGCCGCATGATGACCGGGCGGACGCGTCAGGGCGAACACCGATTTCTCGCCAGCCAGCAGACAATCGGCTGCGGTGACGGCCACATTGGCAGCCGCAGTAATCGCAGGCCAGGTACCGGCGGTCAGGGGGGTACCTGCATCCATAGAGTAATAGCAAAGCTGGCCTTCGACATGCTCGGGAATACGCTCGCGCAAACGCCGTACCTGCCACATTTTGGGCAAGGCATCCCAATCGCGCCCGGTAGCCGACCAGCGCTGCCAGGCACTCTCCCAGAAACGTACATAGCCCTCATCGTGCACCTTGAGCACGGGCTCCAGCCCATGCGGCTTAGGTGCCAGCACCTCGCCTAGCGTCTGGGCGCGAACCTGCGCCAGCACCATATCGGCACGCGACGGTTTCTCAAAGCTTGCAGTCAGCGTGCCGTTGTAGAGCTCGGCCCGGCCTTGATGCAGGTGGTGATCATCGGTATAGACAGTGCGCATGGTTTCCCCGCAGGACAAGAAAACCACATGCTGCGCTGCTTTAAAGACTCAGGTCAAACAAGACCTTCAAGCTGTTTGCGCTAGCGCAATGCCGGCTTTACGCAATGTCGCCATCCACATAAAACCAGCGACCGCCTTCGAACACAAAGCGGCTTTTTTCCGTCAGATGCTGCGCCCGGCCACCCGCTTTGTAGCGTGCGACAAATTCGACCGTCCCGCTTGCATCACCGGGCAGACCTTGCGACAGCGAGCGAATTTCCAGAGCAGTCCATTTAACCGGGTCTTCGGCCAGATCCAGGCTTGCCGGGCGGGTGGACACATGCCAGCTTTGCAAGAGATAGGCCGTGTCTTTTTTGACATAGGCCGTGTAGCGCGAACGCATCAGGGCTTGGGCGCTGGGTGCGGCCTGGCCCGCCAGATAGGGCGCGCAGCAGGCGTCAAAATCCAGAGCGCTGCCACAAGGGCAGCGCTCTAAAGTCTGCTTTTTTTTCATTGCAAAGGGGGAAGGCTGTAAACCTTCATCAGGAAATTGGTAAAAGCAGGCTCACTTGGCTTGGGTTTCAGGTACAGCCAGCGACGCTGCCAGTTTTTAAGCAGCTCGAACATGCGGTTATGCGCCATCGGCTGCGTCATGATATCGGCGTCCCGCGCCACTGCCATCTGCCGGTAGGCGCGAAATACCTCATCATCCACGCTATTGCGCCCGACCCAAGCCAGACGGGCGCGCCCCAGCGCATCGGCCGCCTGGGTGCGCGTCATCCGCCCGGTCTTTACTTCGTCTGCCAGCCGGTTAGCTTCGAACAGCAAACGCTCGCTCTGGCTTTGTATCGCCGGCTTGGCTACTTCAGGCTTGGGCATGGGCTTGATGCCGGCAGGTGCACTTGCCTTGAAAGGGTCGAAGCCGGCACAGCCGGCTAGCAAAGACGCCGCAAGAAAAACAATCAGCAATTTTGGTTTCATGTCTGCATTCTATACGACGTTGGCGCAGCCGGCCGCCAAAGCCTCAAGCCAGATCTTCAAACAGCGGGGTCGACAGATAGCGCTCGCCAAACGAAGGCACCACCACCACGATCAGTTTGCCGGCATTCTCACTCTTGCGCGCCAGTTGCAAAGCGGACCAGACGGCGGCGCCGGACGAGATACCGACTAGCAGCCCCTCTTCTTTTGCCAGCGCACGCGCGGTGGCAAATGCGTCGTCGTTCTTGACGCGGATAATCTCATCGTAAACGGCGGTATCCAGTATGGCAGGCACAAACCCGGCACCTATACCCTGCAGCGGATGCGGGCCCTTGGCACCACCGGACAAGACCGGCGAGGCATCCGGCTCGACTGCGACAATCTGCACCTCAGGCTTGTGTTCCTTGAGGAAAGAGCCCACGCCGGTGATGGTGCCGCCAGTGCCGACCCCAGCCACGAAAATATCGACCTGACCATCGGTATCGCGCCATATTTCTTCGGCCGTAGTACCGTAGTGGATGGCGGGATTGGCAGGGTTTTCAAACTGCTGCGGCATAAAATGAGTAGTGGGGTTGGCCTCTACCAGTTCGCGCGCGCGCGCGATCGCGCCGCCCATACCTTCCGGCCCCGGCGTCAGGATCAGCTCGGCACCATAGGCCTTTAGCAGCATGCGCCGCTCACGGCTCATGGTTTCCGGCATGGTAATCACCAGCTTGTAGCCGCGCGCGGCACACACCATGGCCAGCCCGATGCCGGTATTGCCCGAAGTCGGCTCGACAATCACCGTGTCCGACCCGATTTTGCCGGCTTTTTCACCCGCGTCTATCATCGCGGCGGCGATACGGTCTTTGACCGAGTGCGCCGGATTGTAGAATTCCAGCTTGACCACCACGTCGGCCACACAGCCTGTGGTCACGCGGTTGAGTTTAACCAGAGGGGTGTTGCCGATCAGGTCGGTTACCGTATTGGCGATGCGCATGAACTGCTTCTCCTAGATAGAATAGCGGGCTGGGGTTTCATCTCAGCCACTATATTAAACAGAATAACAAACACTGCCATAATATCTATTTTTTATAAGAAAGAAACCAAGCTCCCCGCTATGGAACAAGAACCCCTGATCCCACTGCAAGGCTGGCGCCGCAAGCTATACATCATTATCTTCGAAGCCGATACCCGCGCCGGGCGCAGCTTCGACATTATGCTGTTGCTGATCATTGTCGCCTCGGTACTGAGCGTCATGCTGGAAAGCGTGGCCAGCGTACGCGAGCACTATGGCCCGCAGTTGCAACTGCTGGATGTGGCATTCGCCCTGTTTTTTACCGTCGAATACATCCTGCGTCTGGTGTGCGTACACAAGCCCATGCGCTACGCCAAAAGCTTTTTCGGTGTCATCGATTTGCTGGCCGTGCTGCCCTTTTATATCGGGCTGTTTATCCCCGGCAGCCATTTTCTCGCCGACATCCGCATCCTGCGCCTGCTGCGCCTGTTCCGCATCCTCAAGCTCACCCACTATATCGGCGAAGCCCAGCAGTTAAAGCGCGCCCTGATTGCCAGCCAGCGCAAGATCACCGTCTTTCTGGCGACCGTCATCATGCTGGTCATCATCCTGGGCACGCTGATGTATCTGATTGAAGGGCCGGAAAACGGTTTCAACAGCATTCCGCACAGCATTTACTGGGCCATCGTCACCCTGACCACGGTCGGTTTTGGCGACATCACCCCCAAAACCCCACCCGGTCAGGCGCTGGCCAGCGTCGCCATGATTATGGGCTACGGCATTATTGCCGTACCGACCGGCATCGTCAGTGCCGAGATAGCCAAAGGCGGAGCCAGTCCACTGCCGGAGGTGCGCTCGGGCACGCGTTTGTGCCCGCACTGTTTCAGCGAGGGGCATGACTGGGATGCACGCTATTGCAAATATTGCGGCGGCCACTTGCCGCGCCCGGCGCGGGGCACGGTCAGCTAAGCACGCCTTGCCCGCAACACCGTCCGTGCCAGCTGCTCGCAAGCTTGTTCCAGCAAGGCCGGCGCCTGCCCCATGGCCACACTTAAAGACATAGGCTCATGGCACAGCGAGAAGCAGCCATCGAAAGAGGCTGCTAGGCGCCCTGCCGGATCCGGCCGGATCGCACCGGATAGCAGCGACACCGGCACGCCGGCGGCTTGCGCCAGTTTCGCCACCACAAAAGGTGCCTTGCCCGACAGGGTTTGCACATCGGAAGCGCCCTCGCCGGTCAGCACCCAGTCGGCCTCGCGCAAGGCCGCCGCCAAGCCAGTGTGATCTGCCACCGCCTGCGCCCCACAGATCCGCTGCCCTCCCAGCAACAGCAAAGCCCAACCCATGCCACCAGCCGCACCGGCACCGGCCTGCTGCGCCAGCGCATCGCCCCCCGCCAGTATGGCGAGCCGCTGCAGCACTTTGTCAGCGGCTAACTGCTCTGCCGCAGTCAGCCCTTTTTGTGCACCGAAAACCGCCGAAGCGCCTTGCCTGCCGCACAAGGGGTGATCAACATCGCTCCACAACTCGATCCGGGTGTTCGCCAGACGCTGATCCAGCGCCGATAAGTCCACCTGCGCCAAATCCGTCAATCCCGCAGGGCTAGGCCGCAGCAATTCCCCCTGCGCATCCACAAAGCGCGCCCCCAGCGCAAGCA
>NZ_RJTZ01000180.1:0-3371 GCF_024343515.1 Aquitalea sp. S1-19
CCGGTAATCAGCAACAGCTTGCGGGCATCCGACAGGCAGATGTCGTTGGCAATAAAGCGTTCGACGCCGGCTTCCACCACCGGATGGCGGCCTTCAATAATCTCCAGCCGGTTGTTGCCGACAAATTCGGGGGCGACGTAATTGCAGGTTTCGCTGCGCTCGGCAAAGTTGGCCAGCACATCCAGCGTGGCGACTGCTTGCGCCGTCTGCTGTAGCGCGCCGACATGCGGAATCAGTGCATCGAGCAGTGCTTCGTATAACTGCTTTTCCAGCGCCAGCGACTTGTCCTGTGCCGACAGTGCTTTGTCTTCGAATTCTTTCAGTTCCGGCGTGATATAGCGCTCGGCGTTTTTCAGTGTCTGGCGGCGGCGATAGTCGTCCGGCACCTTGTCCGACTGGGCGCGTGACACTTCAATGTAAAAGCCGTGCACCCGGTTGAATTCGACCTTGAGCGTGCTGATGCCCGTGCGCTCGCGTTCGCGTGCTTCCAGTTGCAGCAGGAATTCGCCGCAGTTGGTCTGGATGTCGCGTAGCTCGTCCAGATCGGCCGAATAGCCGTGGTTGATCACGCCGCCGTCGCGCAGCAAGGTCGATGGTTCGGGCAAAATAGCCGCCCGCAGCAGCGCCTCGGCCGGGGCGTTTTTCGGCAGGTGGCTGGCCAGCGTGTTCAGCAGTGTGCTGTTCAGGTTGGCGGCCTGATGGCGGGCGTCTTTCAGGCTGGCGAGCGAGTCGCGCAGCGAGGACAAGTCGCGCGGGCGGGCGCTGCGCAAGGCGATGCGGGCAGTAATGCGCTCGATGTCGGCTACGCCGGACAGGGTATCGCGCAGCGTCTGATGCTGGGAGGCGAGGGAGGCTACCGCATCCAGCCGTTCGCGCAGGCGGGCATGGTTGCGTAGCGGATGATGCAGCCAGTGGCGCAACAGGCGGCTGCCCATGCTGGTGCTGCAATGGTCAAGCAAGGAGGCCAGTGTCGGGCTGGCTTCGCCGCGCAGGGTTTCGGTCAGTTCCAGATTGCGCCGGGTGGCGGCATCCATGCGCACCAGTTCGCGGGTGTCTTCCACGCTCAGGCTGGCGATATGGGCCAGATGCGCACCCTGGGTCTGTTTGGCGTATTCGAGCAGGGCACCGGCCGCGCCGACGGCTACCGGGCTGTTTTCTGCGCCGAAACCGGCCAGATCGCGCGTGCCGAAATGGCGGGTCAGGGTGAGCTGGCCCGATTCGCTGTCAAACTGCCAGGATGGCAGTTTCTTGCGCGGAATGGCCAGCGTGTCCAAGAGGGCAATGGCGTTATCGTCGGGCAGCAAAAGCTCGGACGGGCGCAGGCGCTCAAGCTCGCTCATCACCTCGTCGACCGGCACCTGCATGATGCGGAATTCGCCGCTGGACAGCGACAGCCAGGCCATGCCCAGCACGCCCTTGATGCTGTTAAGCGCCAGCACCAGATTGTCGCGCTTGTCGTCCAGCAGCGCAGCATCGGTCAGCGTGCCCGGGGTGACGATGCGCATGACTTTGCGTTCGACCGGGCCTTTGCTGGTCGCCGGGTCGCCGATCTGTTCGACGATGGCGACCGACTCGCCCAGCTTGACCAGACGCGCGAGATAGCCTTCGGCGGCATGATAGGGTACACCGGCCATCTTGATCGGAGTGCCGGCCGAGGCGCCGCGCGTGGTCAGCGTGATATCCAGCAGGCGCGCCGCCTTTTCCGCGTCCTCGTAAAACAGCTCGTAAAAATCGCCCATGCGGTAGAACACCAGCTTGTCCGGGTGGTCGCGCTTGAGGGAAAGGTACTGCTGCATCATCGGAGTGTGCTTTTCAATCATTTAATTATCTATCACAAGAATATGTTTTCGGGATAAAGCCTTATATATCAATGCTTTGAGTCTATGTATTTATACGCCAGCACTTACAAATGAGCAAATTGTCCAGAGTATATATGGACAATCGTTGCTAATTTGTCACGTTGTTAAAAATTATTCGGACAACTAGCGGACAAATGATTGGACAAATGAATTCTTGTATTATCATATTGAAAACCGGCATTACGGATAAACGGACAAAAATGGCTAGCTTCTCCAACAAGACCCAAGCCGCAGCGCTTATACTTACCGGCCCGGAATTCGGCTCGACAAAGGTATATGAAGACCATACCTGCACGACTGTACCCGGACTGTACTTGCGTGTAATGCGTAAGAAGAAAGATGGTACCTCTGCGAAATCTTGGGTTGTTCGGTACGTTGACGTTGACGGGAAAGACAAGAAAGAGAAGCTGGGTCTGTATGAGGATCTGACGTTCGCGCAAGCTTCGGTCGCTGCAACCAGCAGGCGCGACGCAAATTTTCGCATCAAGATCGGACAAACGAAGACGCTAAGCGACGTCTATACGCTGTACGTGAAAGATAAGCATGCGCTAACGCTTGCAACGCGACAGACGTATGACAAGAACTATCGTGCACTGGCACGCTATCACGAACGCGATATGAGTCTTGTAAGCGCTGTCGAGTGGAAAGACCTGTTGCTTGAAATCAAGCATAAAAGTGGAGAGACCACCGCGCACCAAACGATGATTTTCTTGAGTACTCTTTATAAGTATGCGCGGAACATGGAATACGTAAGCACATCGCCAATTTCCAAGATTTCGGCAACGAATCTCTTTAAAAAGCCGTCGCCGCGCAGGAAAAAGCTATCTATTGAGAATCTGCCAGGTTTTATTGCTCATGCTCAAACACTCCATCCGCTTCTGCGCGATTTTCTGATGATTGCCCTGTTGCAGGGTTGGCGTAAGTCGATCATTGCAAATATGCGGTGGGATCGCGTTGATTTCGCTAATCGTACGTACCACATACAGCCAGAAGACGTCGGTAACAAGAACCACGGTACGTATGACATGCCCATCTGCGACTGGGTTTGGGGCAACATCATTGAGCCGCGCAGCAAGACACGTGCACCAGATGCTGTATGGATTTTGCCGAGCCATAAGCACCAAGGAAAACCCACGTCAAGCCCCGAAGACGCCCTGAAAAAGATTTCGGAGTCTATCGGGGGAGTTGAAGTTTGTTGCCATATCTTGCGTAAAACGTTCGCAACGTTCGCCGATTTTAAGTTAAAAGATATGCGTTTGTTGCAATATCTGATGATGCACAGTGTCGCTATTGAATATAAAGTAACAGATAGTTATATCGTGAGTGACCGAGCGGATAATTTGTACAAGCGAACGCAGTTGAATATTGTTGCTGAATTCATGCTCAACTTGGATAACTAAGTAAAGTTTTCCGAACCTGACATGTGCCCCTGGCCCCGGCCGGGGCGCGTGGCAGCCGGTTTTTGTGCCGTGATCGCGCTGATAGCACTCATTTCTTGCTGAATTTCCGGAA
>NZ_RJTZ01000181.1:0-3354 GCF_024343515.1 Aquitalea sp. S1-19
ACCCAGGGCGGCGATGCGGTGCTGTCGTTTCGCGTGGCCAGCGATATCGGCTTTGGCGAAAAAAAGACCACCAACTGGTTTGGCTGCCAGGTGTGGGGTAAGCGCGCCGAGGCGCTACTGCCCTATTTGATCAAAGGGCAGCAGGTGACAGTATACGGCCAGCTGACACTGCGCGAATGGACAGATAGGGACGGTATTAAGCGCCTGTCGCCAGATGTGCGCATCAATGAAGTGAGCATGCAAGGCGGGAAACGCGACGATGCGCAGCAGCCAGCGGACAGCAATAAACCACCGAGACAACCGGCACGCAGCAGCTACGGAGGCCAGAAGCACGCCGCCAGTAAGGGCGAATATCCATACTAAACAACACAACGGGCCATATCTGGCCCGTTTTGCATTACCACATCAGATCAGCCAGATCCGAGCCGCGCAGGTTTGCGTAGCGTGCCAGCATGCGCGGGTCGCGGTGGCCGGTCACCTTGGCAATTTGCAGGTCGGACATCTTGGTACGCTCGAATAGGCGGCTGGTGGCCTCATGCCGCAGGTCGTGAAACTTGAGGTCGGCACAGCCGGACACCTCAAACACGCGGGAAAACTGTGCGGACAGAAGCGAGGTGATGCGTCTGAGTCCAGCGGCATCGGTATTGCTTAGCCAGGGAAATAGCCGGCCACGGCTCAGACTAAAGCCGGCCATGCCGCGGGTGCCGCTTTCGACTTGCTCGCGATAGCGCGCCAGAACCGCCAGCGCCACGCTGGAGAGCGGAATTTGCCGCTTGTCGCCATTCTTGGTTTTATCCAGAAAGATGGTGCGTTTCTCAAGGTCAATCTGCGAAAGCTCCAGTGTGTAGATTTCACGCATGCGCATGGCCGTTTCAAGCGCCAGGTCAAACAGGCATTCCAGCGCACCCTGCCATTTGAGCGCTAGCGGGCGTTCGCGTCCTTCTGGCGTGGCGCCGGCGAGCATGGCGCGAATGGCCGCCTCTTCGCCAGGGTTTAGTCGCCGGTCGCGGGCAATATCGCTGGGGATCGTCGCCTTGCCATCGTCGCCACGCAGCACGGCCGCATCGCTCGGGGTGTAGTTCGCGTAGCGGCGCGGCAGCTGGCGCAGCGGATTGGAGATGAACACGCTGCCAGCACTGCGCGTTACCCAGTCGAGACAGCGCGCCAGCGCGCCAACATAGTGGCGGATGGATGATGGGGCGAGCTGCTGGGTTTGCTTCATGCTGCGCACCCATGATTCGACCCATGCGTAATCGACAGCGGTCAGCGTGGCACCGCCTACCCTATCGAGCAGCACACCAAGCACCGGCCTATCGGCTGCGGATACATCAACGGCAATCAGGTAGCCGCGGATCGCATCGGCAATGGTGGCGAGGTGCGGCTTCTGGTCGAGCAGGTCATCAGGAACGATGCCGCGATCAAGTAGCGACTCAAGGCGGAGGCAATAGGCGTCGCCTTCGGCCTCGTTGGTAAATGTGAACGTAGCTGGCTTGGGCAAAATACCCTTGCGCCGAACAATGAATTCCCAGTTTCCGCTGGAGCGTAAGCGCTTGGTGGCCATGACAATTCCCGTAGACGGCAAAAACTATAGTCTACGCGCAGCATGCCACTTTTTCAGAGTGGCACGAGAGCAAGAAACAAGGACTTAGCGCAACATGCGGCGCGTGCGACTACACAAAGAAAATAAGAAAAAGCCCCGCAAACTCAATGTTTACGGGGCTTTGACTGGAGGCGGGGGTCGGAATCGAACCGGCGTAGACGGCTTTGCAGGCCGCTGCATAACCACTTTGCTACCCCGCCATAAGGGGTGGGAACAAACTTGCGTTTATTCCTAATAACTGGAGCGGGAAACGAGGCTCGAACTCGCGACCTCAACCTTGGCAAGGTTGCGCTCTACCAACTGAGCTATTCCCGCATAACATTTCATTGTCTTGCTAACGTTGCCGTCTTCAAGAGAATGCGAATTATAAGGATTTTCCGAAGCCTGTCAACACTTCATGCATCCATTTTTTTATCCGCGAACTCTTTTGCCGCCATGCGCAGATAGTAAACCATTGACCACAAAGTTAAAATTACGGCCACAACCATAAATAAATTTCCGATTACCAGCGTACTTACAAACGGAAAAACAGGATCCGCATACAGCAACAGCAAGATAGCCGCCATTTGCGCCATGGTTTTAAGCTTGCCTATGCTCGCCACGGCCACACTCTTGCGCGCGCCCATCTCGGCCATCCACTCCCGCAGCGCAGAGATGGTGATTTCCCGCCCAATGATAATCATGGCCATCCAGCCCTCGGTCCGCCCCAGCTCCACCAATAAAATAAGCGAAGCCGCCACAATCAGCTTATCGGCCACCGGATCCAGAAAAGCACCAAATGCCGAAGTCTGGCCCAACCTGCGCGCCAGAAAGCCATCCAGCCAGTCTGTCACCGCCGCCAAAAAGAAAATCACTGCGCCAGTCACATTGGCAACATGCGAAGACATCAGGCTAGGCGGCAGAAAAAAGATCGCCACAAAAATGGGGATCAGGGCAACCCTGAGCCAGGTCAGGAAGATAGGCAGATTGAACGGCATGGGGTGATCTTTGTTATTAGTGCAAGGCGTTATAAATCAATTCGGCCAGCTTGTGGCTGATTCCTTCGACCCGGGCAAGGTCATCAATACTGGCAGCCTTTACGCCGCGCAGCCCACCAAAACGGGTTAACAACTGCTGACGACGCTTGGCACCGACACCAGGAACTTCTTCCAGTGTCGACATGGTGCGCGCCTTGGCGCGGCGCGCCCGATGCCCGGTAATGGCAAAGCGGTGCGCCTCATCGCGCACAGTCTGAATCAAGTGCAGCGCAGGATGATCGCTGGGTAATTGTAACGTCTTTTGCAGATAAGGGAGGATTAGCGTCTCCAGGCCAGGTTTGCGCGCCTCACCTTTGGCCACCCCGACAATAGGCAGCACAAGACCCAACTCCTGCATCACCTCCAGTGCGACACCCACCTGCCCCTTGCCGCCATCTATCAGCAACACATCCGGCAACTTGCCCTCGCCTTCGGCCAGTTTGCTGTAGCGCCGGGTCAGCGCCTCGCGCATCGCGGCATAATCATCTCCTGCCTTAGCCGTTGCAATATTGAAGCGCCGGTACTCGGCAGGCTGCATACCCCCCTTGTCGTATACCACACAGGAAGCTACCGTCGCCTCGCCCATGGTATGCGAAATATCGTAACACTCCAGCCGCGCCACCCCATCCAGTTCCAGCACCTCGGCCAGTGCAGCCAAACGCGCAGATTGACTAGCCTTGCTGCCCGCACGCTGTGCACAGGCAAGCATTGCATTTTTCTCGGCCATTTCCAACCAGA
>NZ_RJTZ01000182.1:0-3254 GCF_024343515.1 Aquitalea sp. S1-19
GGTGGTGAAAGGAGAGGATTTCGGCAAGATGCCGGAAAAAGAAACCGAGGTGCACGCCGAAACGCTGATGGCACTGCGCAACAGCATTACCAAACAGCACCCGGCGCTAGAGGTGGAGTGCTATCTGATGGCACTGGATGGCAGCGTCGAGCACATCATACCGGCCTGAATAAGCCCGCCTTGGAAAAGGCGATGTTCCAGTTGTAAGTTGGTGACTTTGATTTCGGGTTTTGTGTCCGCTGCGCGGACATATTTGAGCTTGCCGCTTCCGCGCGGCAAACGGGGTTGGGCTGCTGACGCATAAGCGTCGCTCATCGCGGACAGCGAGCGCCAACTTGTGTGGGACATAGCCTCAGAAAAGCCCAGGTCGCATCACGCCAACGTCGCCGACATACAACACCAGGCCATAATCCGGGGCATAGCGTGCGGCGACATGGGTGGCGATGGCATCGGCCACCTCCGCATCGCAAATCACCTCGACGCGGATATTGCGGTCGAAGCTCCATGCCGCCCGCTTCACGCCGTAATGGCCGCCGCCGCGCGCATCGATCACGGTATAGCCCTGCGCGCCCAGACGCTGGATGTCGCGCGTCAATGGCGCTTCCAGCACGGCTTCACACACAATGGTCAGCAGCTTTTTAGGGTGGTAATCCATCTTATGCGCCCCAGAAATAGCACGTCACAGCCCAGTAAAGCGGGATGCCGGCGAGCAGGTTAAACGGAAAGGTCAGGCCCAGACTGGCCGCCAGCGAGAGTGCCGGATTGGCCTCGGGCACCGCGATACGCATGGCCGCTGGCGCGGCAATATAACTGGACGACGCTGCCAGCACGGCCAAGAGAAAAGCTCCGCCGACAGACAGTCCCAACAATGAAGCGACCCCCAGTCCCAGCAGCGAAAACAGCAAGGGCACCAGCAGGGCAAAGGCCCCGATAAACAGACCCGAACGGCGCAACTCGCCCAGACGGCTGGCGGTAATCAGGCCCATTTCCAGCAGGAACAGCGACAACACCGGCTTGAACAGGTCGAAATACAAGGGCGACAGGCTCTTGATGCCGCTCTCACCCGCGATCCAGCCGATAAGCAGGCCACCAGCGAGCAAGACCACACTCTTGCCCAGCAGCACCTCATGCGCCAGCCGTCCCCAGGCCACCCGATGCCCGCCACCGACGCGCGCCAGCATCACCCCGACAATCAGCGCCGGCATCTCCATCACCGCGAGAAACAACGTCAGCTGCGGCTCGTAAGACACGCCCTGACGCGCCAGAAAGCTGGTGCCTACGGCAAAAGTCACCACACTGACCGAGCCGTAGTGCGCCGCGATCGAGGCCGCATCGGCACGGGCCAGCTTGAAGCGCAGCAAGGCAAACGCCAGGATGGTGAGCGCCACACCCAGCGCCACCACGGCGCCGACCTGCAGAACAATGACAGGAGAGGCCAGCTTGGCCAGCGCCACCCCGCCCTTCAGGCCAATGGCAATCAGCAGGAAAACAGATAGCGACTCATAGAGCGCGGCAGGCAGTTTGAGGTCGGAGCGGGCCAGCCCCGCCCCCAAACCCAGAAGGAAAAACAGTACGACAGGATCCAGCGGCATCAGACATGTCCCGGAAGAGAAGCAAAGACCGTCATGATAAAGCAATGTACGGCGCCGCCAAACCCCGACCGCACTGGGGATTTAAGCGCTTAACCAGCCAGACGCGTCAGCGCCTCGCGGTATTTGGCCGCGGTCTTCTCGCGCACCTCAAGCGGTACGGCAGGCGCGGCCGACACCTTGTCCCAGCCGGATGCTTCCAGCCAGTCGCGCACAAACTGCTTGTCAAACGATGGCGGACTCATCCCTTCGGCGTAGCTGTCGGCCGGCCAGAAACGGCTGGAGTCCGGCGTCAGCGCCTCGTCCATCAGCACCAGCGTACCGTTCTCGTCCAGACCGAACTCGAACTTGGTGTCGCAGATAATGATGCCGCGCGTCGCCGCATATTCGGCGGCAGTTTTGTAGAGGAGAATGGCGGTGTCGCGCACCTTTTCGGCCAACTCCTGGCCGATGAGGCCTACGCACTGATCGAAGCTGATGTTCTCGTCGTGGTCGCCCACAGCCGCCTTGGTCGAAGGCGTAAAGATGGGCTCGGGCAACTTGCCCGCCTCTTTCAGCCCGGCCGGCAAGGTAATGCCGCATACCGCGCCGGTCTTCTGATAATCCTTCCAGCCGCCACCGGCGATATAGCCGCGCACCACCGCCTCGATCGGGATGGTCTTGAGTTTTTTCGCCACCACGGCACGGCCTTCTACCTGCGGCAAATCCTCGGCCGACACCATGTCTTCCGGCTTGTCGCCGGTCAGATGGTTGGGCACCACGTCTTTCAGTTTGTCGAACCAGAAGTTGGAGATCGCGGTCAGTATCTGGCCCTTGGCCGGAATCGGATCATCCAGAATCACATCGAACGCCGACAGACGGTCGGTGGCAATCATCAGGATGCGCTTGTCGTCGATTTCGTACAGGTCGCGCACCTTGCCGGAGTAGATTTTTTTCAGGCTATTGAGATGGGTGGTGGTGATGCCGGTCATGAATTTTTCCAGATAAAGAAAAGGCGAAGCCTTATGGCTTCGCCTGATGAATCAGAGTGTGTCTTTCAGCGCCTCGGCCTGCTCCAGCGCCGCGTCGGCCGTAGCTGCCATCACGTTGAAGTGGCCCATCTTGCGGCCCTTGCGCGCCTCGCGCTTGCCGTACAGATAAAGCTGCGCATTCGGCGCCTCGGCCAGCACATTCCACTTGGGCTCGCTGCCATCTTCGCCCCACACATCGCCCAACAGGTTGACCATGACGACCGGGGTCATCAGTTCGGTCGAACCCGGCAACAGGCCGCATAGCGCGCGCACTTGCTGCTGGAACTGGTCGGTGACGCAGGCGGTCAGCGTGTAGTGGCCGGAATTGTGCGGACGCGGCGCGATCTCGTTGACCACCAGCGTGTCGTCGCCCAGCACAAAGAATTCGACGGCCAGCACGCCAACGTAATCCAGTTCGTCAGCCAGACGCTGCGCCATCGTTTGCGCGGATGCCGCCAAGCCGGCAGCAATGCGCGCCGGCACGATGGACACATCGAGGATACCGTTCGCGTGGCGGTTTTCCGCCAGCGGGAATACCGCCATCTGGCTGGCGCTGGTACGGGTAACGATGGCCGACACCTCAAGCTTGAGGTCCAGCATCTTCTCTAGCACGCAGGCGACGCCCAGGTCGGCGAAGGCGGCACGCGCCTCGGCC
>NZ_RJTZ01000183.1:0-3252 GCF_024343515.1 Aquitalea sp. S1-19
ACCGTGACCATCCTGCCACGGGCCGCGAGTGTGCGTAGCCCCCAGCCCGATCAGGCCGCCAGCGATGCGCTCGCAATCTTGGCAGAAGAAGTCACCATCGTGGAGGAGGCGGTCCCGCCAAGCGCGGAGCCCGCTGACACCCCCGCCGCCGAGCTCACGCACTGATACGGCAATCCGCCATGGCAGCTCAGGAACAGGGGCGTTACAATAACGGCCCCATCCTACCCTGTCGACATCATGAATTTCCGTATCGCACCCAGCCTGCTTTCCGCCGACTTTGCCCGTCTGGGCGATGAAGTCAAAGATGTCATCGCCGCCGGCGCCGACATCATCCACTTCGACGTGATGGACAACCACTACGTCCCCAACCTGACCATAGGCCCGCTGGTCTGCGAAGCCATCCGCCCGCACACCACCGCACCCATTGACGTGCACCTGATGGTCAAGCCGGTCGATGCGCTGGCGGCGATGTTTGCCAAGGCCGGTGCCGATATCATCACCTTCCATCCGGAAGGCTCCGAACACATCGACCGCACGCTGGGCCTGATCCGCGACGCCGGCTGCAAAGCCGGCCTGGTGTTCAACCCGGCAACCAGCCTGTCCTACCTTGACCATGTAATGGACAAGGTAGACATGATCCTGATCATGTCGGTCAACCCCGGCTTCGGCGGCCAGAGCTTTATCCCCGAGGCGCTGAACAAGATCCGCGCCGCACGCACGCGCATCGACGAATACACGGCAAAAACCGGGCGCGAAATCTGGCTGGAAGTTGACGGCGGGGTCAAGGTCGACAATATCCGCGCCATCGCAGAGGCCGGTGCCGACACCTTTGTCGCCGGCTCCGCCATCTATGGGCAGCCTGACTACAAAGCCGTCATCGACGCCATGCGCGCCGAGCTTTCCCAGGCAGGCCGCTAATGCGTCACGGCATCCTGCTCACCGGCGCATCGCGCGGTCTGGGCGCTGCCCTTGCGCGCACGCTCGCAACAAAAGACAGCGATCTTGTCTGTATCGCGCGCCAGAGCGATGAGACCCTCACGCTGCCCGAGGGCGCGCGCCTGGCCTGGGTTCAGGCGGATCTGGCCGACAGTGCCCTGCTGGAACTGGTGGCAGAGCGCGCGCTGGCGGCACTGGGGACAGGCCCGTTTGCCACGCTGACGCTGATCAATAACGCCGGCACCGTTGCGCCCATCGCCCCGTGCGGCCACTACCCGCAAGGCGGCGTCGAGCATGCGCTGGCGCTTAACACGCTCGCCCCCATGCTGTTATGTAATGCATTTCTGGCCTGGGCGGCAGGGCGTGGCGCGCAGGTGCGCATCCTCAATATCTCGTCCGGCGCTGCCGCTTCGGCCATCGCCGGCTGGAGCGTGTATGGCGCGAGCAAGGCAGCGCTGGACCATTTCAGCCGCTGCGTGGCGGCCGAGCAGGCAAGCTTGCCAGATGGTGCACGCGTGGTTTCGCTCTACCCCGGCGTGATCGACACAGCCATGCAGGGCGAAATCCGCGCAGCCGACATCGGCCACTTCCCGTCGCGTGCCCGCTTTGATGCGCTCAAGGCTGATGGCGGGCTCAGCACGCCCGAGGCGGTCGCACAGCGCATCGCGGATTTTCTGGACAGCCCGGCCTTCGGCAGCGAGCCGGTGGCCGACATCCGTAAACTTTAAACTGGCTGGAACACACCATGGATTTAAAACACATCAAGGCCGTTGCCTTTGATCTGGACGGCACTCTGTGCGACTCCATCCCCGATCTGGCGATCGCCGCCAACAAGATGCGCGAGCATCTGGGACTGGCACCGCTGGCCGAAATGCGCATTCAGGAACATGTCGGTGACGGCATCGCCAGCCTGGTACACCGCGCGCTGACCGATGAGCGCGACGCGCAGGCCGAGCCTGCGCTGTGGGAGGCGGGCTACAGCTATTTCATCCGCTATTACCGCGACCATCTGGCCGACCACACCCTGCTCTACCCCGGCGTAAAAGACGGCCTGGCCCTGCTGAAGGTGCTGCGCCTGCCGCTGGTGGTGATCACCAATAAGTCCGAACGCCTCGCCGTACCGCTGCTGGAGCTGCTGGAGCTGGGCGATTTGTTCTCGCTGGTCATCGGGGGCGACACCCTGAGCGAGAAAAAGCCGTCGGCCATGCCGCTGCAACACACCGCCATGGTGCTGAACCTCAAGACCGAAGAAATCGCCATGGTCGGCGACTCGATCAACGACATCCTGTCGGCCCGCGCCGCCGGCAGCCCGGCCATCGCGGTGAGCTACGGTTATGCCGATGCCGCCAATCTGGGTGCAGATATCGTGCTCGACAGCCTTGCCGAACTATACGATTTAATGAAAAATGGGTGACAATGGAAACCATTTAATGAAAAGAAGTTAAATCATGCATTCACTCTCGGTTTTCCGGCGCGGCCGATGGCGTAGCTCACAGCCCTGACCCACGCCTTATTCCACCGCCGTTTTCCAACCGGGAGCTTGACATGCAACACGAAGAATTCAGCCGCCTCGCGGCCCAAGGCTATAACCGCATCCCCGTCACCCTCGAGCTGTTCGCCGACCTCGACACCCCCTTGTCGGTCTACCTCAAGCTGGCCAACGCGCCCTATTCCTATCTGCTCGAATCGGTAGTCGGCGGCGAGCGCTTCGGCCGCTACTCGTTTATCGGCCTGCCCGCCACCACGCGCTTGCGCGTCAACGGCCAGCGCGTGCAGGTCGAGTACGGCGACAAGGTGATCGAACACCACGAAGGCGACCCGCTGGCCTTTATCGAGGCGTTCCAGACGCGCTTTCGCACCCCGCCGCTGGACGCGCTGCCGCGCTTTACCGGCGGCCTGGTCGGCTACTTCGGCTACGACACCATACGCTACGTCGAAAAACGGCTGGCAGCGGCGAAAAAGCCCGATCCGGCCGGCACGCCCGACATCCTGCTGATGCTGTCCGAAGAGCTGGCGGTGGTCGACAACCTGTCGGGCAAACTCTATCTGGTGGTGTACGCCGACCCGGCCATGCCCAACGCGCTGCAAAAGGCTCAAGCGCGGCTGGCACAGCTGCGCGCCAAACTGCGCGAGCCGGCACCGATGCCGCTATCGCTGCCGTCCACCCCCACCAGCGCCCGCTCCGAATTCGGCCAGGCCGCGTTCAAGGACGCGGTCGAATCGGCCAAACGCTATATCGTCGACGGCGACATCATGCAGGTGGTGCTGTCGCAGCGCATGGCAATGCCGTTCAGCGACTCGCCCTTGTCGCTGTAC
>NZ_RJTZ01000184.1:0-3218 GCF_024343515.1 Aquitalea sp. S1-19
ACCGTGACCATCCTGCCACGGGCCGCGAGTGTGCGTAGCCCCCAGCCCGATCAGGCCGCCAGCGATGCGCTCGCAATCTTGGCAGAAGAAGTCACCATCGTGGAGGAGGCGGTCCCGCCAAGCGCGGAGCCCGCTGACACCCCCGCCGCCGAGCTCACGCACTGATACGGCAATCCGCCATGGCAGCTCAGGAACAGGGGCGTTACAATAACGGCCCCATCCTACCCTGTCGACATCATGAATTTCCGTATCGCACCCAGCCTGCTTTCCGCCGACTTTGCCCGTCTGGGCGATGAAGTCAAAGATGTCATCGCCGCCGGCGCCGACATCATCCACTTCGACGTGATGGACAACCACTACGTCCCCAACCTGACCATAGGCCCGCTGGTCTGCGAAGCCATCCGCCCGCACACCACCGCACCCATTGACGTGCACCTGATGGTCAAGCCGGTCGATGCGCTGGCGGCGATGTTTGCCAAGGCCGGTGCCGATATCATCACCTTCCATCCGGAAGGCTCCGAACACATCGACCGCACGCTGGGCCTGATCCGCGACGCCGGCTGCAAAGCCGGCCTGGTGTTCAACCCGGCAACCAGCCTGTCCTACCTTGACCATGTAATGGACAAGGTAGACATGATCCTGATCATGTCGGTCAACCCCGGCTTCGGCGGCCAGAGCTTTATCCCCGAGGCGCTGAACAAGATCCGCGCCGCACGCACGCGCATCGACGAATACACGGCAAAAACCGGGCGCGAAATCTGGCTGGAAGTTGACGGCGGGGTCAAGGTCGACAATATCCGCGCCATCGCAGAGGCCGGTGCCGACACCTTTGTCGCCGGCTCCGCCATCTATGGGCAGCCTGACTACAAAGCCGTCATCGACGCCATGCGCGCCGAGCTTTCCCAGGCAGGCCGCTAATGCGTCACGGCATCCTGCTCACCGGCGCATCGCGCGGTCTGGGCGCTGCCCTTGCGCGCACGCTCGCAACAAAAGACAGCGATCTTGTCTGTATCGCGCGCCAGAGCGATGAGACCCTCACGCTGCCCGAGGGCGCGCGCCTGGCCTGGGTTCAGGCGGATCTGGCCGACAGTGCCCTGCTGGAACTGGTGGCAGAGCGCGCGCTGGCGGCACTGGGGACAGGCCCGTTTGCCACGCTGACGCTGATCAATAACGCCGGCACCGTTGCGCCCATCGCCCCGTGCGGCCACTACCCGCAAGGCGGCGTCGAGCATGCGCTGGCGCTTAACACGCTCGCCCCCATGCTGTTATGTAATGCATTTCTGGCCTGGGCGGCAGGGCGTGGCGCGCAGGTGCGCATCCTCAATATCTCGTCCGGCGCTGCCGCTTCGGCCATCGCCGGCTGGAGCGTGTATGGCGCGAGCAAGGCAGCGCTGGACCATTTCAGCCGCTGCGTGGCGGCCGAGCAGGCAAGCTTGCCAGATGGTGCACGCGTGGTTTCGCTCTACCCCGGCGTAAAAGACGGCCTGGCCCTGCTGAAGGTGCTGCGCCTGCCGCTGGTGGTGATCACCAATAAGTCCGAACGCCTCGCCGTACCGCTGCTGGAGCTGCTGGAGCTGGGCGATTTGTTCTCGCTGGTCATCGGGGGCGACACCCTGAGCGAGAAAAAGCCGTCGGCCATGCCGCTGCAACACACCGCCATGGTGCTGAACCTCAAGACCGAAGAAATCGCCATGGTCGGCGACTCGATCAACGACATCCTGTCGGCCCGCGCCGCCGGCAGCCCGGCCATCGCGGTGAGCTACGGTTATGCCGATGCCGCCAATCTGGGTGCAGATATCGTGCTCGACAGCCTTGCCGAACTATACGATTTAATGAAAAATGGGTGACAATGGAAACCATTTAATGAAAAGAAGTTAAATCATGCATTCACTCTCGGTTTTCCGGCGCGGCCGATGGCGTAGCTCACAGCCCTGACCCACGCCTTATTCCACCGCCGTTTTCCAACCGGGAGCTTGACATGCAACACGAAGAATTCAGCCGCCTCGCGGCCCAAGGCTATAACCGCATCCCCGTCACCCTCGAGCTGTTCGCCGACCTCGACACCCCCTTGTCGGTCTACCTCAAGCTGGCCAACGCGCCCTATTCCTATCTGCTCGAATCGGTAGTCGGCGGCGAGCGCTTCGGCCGCTACTCGTTTATCGGCCTGCCCGCCACCACGCGCTTGCGCGTCAACGGCCAGCGCGTGCAGGTCGAGTACGGCGACAAGGTGATCGAACACCACGAAGGCGACCCGCTGGCCTTTATCGAGGCGTTCCAGACGCGCTTTCGCACCCCGCCGCTGGACGCGCTGCCGCGCTTTACCGGCGGCCTGGTCGGCTACTTCGGCTACGACACCATACGCTACGTCGAAAAACGGCTGGCAGCGGCGAAAAAGCCCGATCCGGCCGGCACGCCCGACATCCTGCTGATGCTGTCCGAAGAGCTGGCGGTGGTCGACAACCTGTCGGGCAAACTCTATCTGGTGGTGTACGCCGACCCGGCCATGCCCAACGCGCTGCAAAAGGCTCAAGCGCGGCTGGCACAGCTGCGCGCCAAACTGCGCGAGCCGGCACCGATGCCGCTATCGCTGCCGTCCACCCCCACCAGCGCCCGCTCCGAATTCGGCCAGGCCGCGTTCAAGGACGCGGTCGAATCGGCCAAACGCTATATCGTCGACGGCGACATCATGCAGGTGGTGCTGTCGCAGCGCATGGCAATGCCGTTCAGCGACTCGCCCTTGTCGCTGTACCGCGCGCTCAGAAGCCTCAATCCGTCGCCGTATATGTTCTTCTACCATTTCGACGACTTCCACGTGGTCGGCGCCTCGCCCGAAATCCTGGTGCGGCGCGAGCACGACAGCGTCACCGTGCGCCCGATCGCCGGCACCCGCGTGCGCGGCAAAACGCGCGATGAGGACGAGGCACTGGCCGCCGACCTGCTGGCCGACCCCAAGGAAATCGCCGAACACGTGATGCTGATGGATCTGGGCCGCAACGACATCGGCCGCGTCGCCGCCACCGGCTCGGTCCGCGTCACCGACAATATGGTGATCGAGCGCTACTCGCACGTGATGCACATCGTCTCCAGCGTCGAAGGCACGGTCGGGCCCGAAGTCTCCAATATCGCCATCCTGAAAGCCACCTTCCCCGCCGGCACCCTGTCCGGCGCGCCCAAGGTGCGGGCGATGGAAATCATCGACGAGTACGAGCCGACCGGCC
>NZ_RJTZ01000185.1:0-3174 GCF_024343515.1 Aquitalea sp. S1-19
TGTCTGCACGAAGCCCTGCATCGACGAGGCGGTGCCGCGCTGCGCGGGGAATAAATCGAGAATGGCCAGCGTGATCGACGGTGCTGCCAGTGACATTCCCATGGTGTAGAGGCCGATCGGCAGCACGCTCGCCGGCAGCGACGGTGCAAACAGGAGTGCGTGCAGGGTGTTGGCAAGCGCGGCGGCGAGCATCATGGCGTAGCCCGTGTTGACCGACTGGCGCGCGGTAAAGCGTCCGGCAGCGCGCCCGGATAGCCAGGCACCGATGATCATGCCGGCGACTGCCGGGCCGAACAGCCACAGAAAATCGTTGGGCCCCAGTCCGAGCTGGCCGATGAGCATGGCTGGCGCCGATGGCACGTAGACGAAGAAGCCGACGAAATTCAGGCTGACCGCGACCGAGTACAGGCGAAAGCGCGGATTGCCGGCGACGGCGCGATAGTTGGCCAAGAGCGAGCGCGCGGCCAGTGGCGTGCGCTTGTCCACCGGGTGGGTTTCCGGCAGCGAGGTCAGGCACAGCAGAAACAGCAGGGCGCCGACGATTGCCATGAATGCGAATACCGCGCGCCAGCCGAAGGTGGTGAACAGCCAGCCGCCAATCACCGGTGCCAAGGCTGGCGAGAGCGCGAACAGCATGGTCACATGCGACATCAGCTTCTGTGCGGCGATGCCGTGGTAGCAGTCGCGGATGATGGCGCGCCCGACAATCAGTCCGACGCCGCCGCTGACTCCCTGCAGTACGCGAAAGGCGATCAGCTCGGCAAAGCTGTCGGCGAAGGTGCAGCCCAGCGCCGCGAGCGCGTAGCAGAAGGTGCCGACAAGCAGCACCGGGCGGCGGCCGACGGCGTCGGCGATCGCACCGTGCCACAGCATCATCAATCCGAAACTGGCCATATACGCGGACAGGATCAGCGGCGTCTGTAGCTCGGAGACGGACAGCGCGCCGGCAATCGCCGGCATTGCCGGCAGGAAGGTGTCGATGGCAAACGGCCCCAGGGTGGCGAGGGCAGCGAGGATCAGGGCAAGGGGCGGAGCGTAGCGGGGCATGGGTTCGTCAGGAGGATAGGCTGAAATATTCTAGCGCATCTGCTTGTCCTGCTTCATCGTATAGATTGGGTTTGCCTGATGTGGCGCAATATTCTGCCGGTACTAACGGATTACCTTGGCTATTTATTGTCGAAGGGCACGTCATGCGATTGTTGCTGGTGGGTGGGCCGCTGGATGGGCAGTGGCACGAGGTCGCGCGCGAACCGGAAAAACTGCTGCTGGAGCATGCTGGCGAGCAGGTCGAGTACCAGCGCGTGCTGTGGGTGTGGCCGCCGCGCGATGCGCTGTGGCTGTTCTGGTGGAATGGCACGCCCGCACCCGAGGCCGTGCTCGCGACGCTGGATCGGGCGGCACTTGCGCCCTTGTGTACTCAGCGCGAGGCGCTCGGGCAAGGGGCGCTGGAGGTTGCGCCCTCCATGCTCAGACCGTAAGCGGTCGGTATGGCACCGTGCGCTGAATACATCGGCGTTGGCTTGTTGTCCTGCCGGTTTCATGCTTGCGGTAGCAACAGGTCGCGCGGTGTTGTTTCCTGTTGCCGTCCGGCGGCAATTATTGCCGCTTGCGAGTAGGGTTTTGTTTTTATTTTGTAAATTCACCCAATAAAAATCAGCCTTATTCGATAGAGTGTGAATAGTTTGTGTTTGGCACGAATCCTGCTATATCCTTGAGGCTTACTTGGGGTGGATATGCTAGACAAAATTGCCAAACACTTTGAATTCCAGCAAAAATCGCTGAACCTGCGCGCCTATCGGGCCGAGGTGCTGGCGAGCAATCTTGCCAACGATGACACCCCAAATTACAAGGCTGTCGATTTCGACTTCGGTCAGGCCTTGTCTGCCGCTCAGTCGCAGCAAGGCGGCGCTTTGGCCATGACGCGAACCAGTGCCGCTCATCTGGATGGCGCAGCGGGCACCGCAAGCGACAAGCCCAATCTGGCATACCGCAATAGCGTGCAGCCCAGCCTGGATGGCAATAGTGTAGATATGGACGTGGAGCGGGCGGCATTCACCGATAATTCGCTGCGCTATCAGAGTACGCTGACATTCCTCAATCGCCGCATCACCGGCCTTGCCGACGCAATCAAGGGTGGTCAATAAAAATGTCGCTTTCCAATGTATTTACCATTGCCGGTTCTTCACTGACCGCGCAATCGCAACGCCTTAATCTGGTCGCCAGTAATATATCCAATGCCGAGAGCGCCACCAGTTCGACCGGCGAGCCTTATCGTGCTCGCCATGTGGTGTTTTCGGCGACGCCGGTGTCAGCCAGCCAGCCGCAAGTGGCCGGTGTGCGCGTGACCCAGATCGTCGAGGACACGTCGCCATTCCGGCTGAAATACGACCCTTCACATCCGTTGGCAGACGAGAAGGGTTATCTGAAACTGCCCAATGTGAATCCGGTGGAGGAGATGGCCGATATGATCTCGGCCTCGCGCTCCTACCAGACCAGCGTAGAAGTCATGAATACCGCCAAGACCCTGCTGCAGAAAACCCTGCAGCTGGGGCAGTAATAAAAGAAAGGGCTTGAGCCATGGTGAGTGCTGTCAGCAATCAGGACATGATTTCCGACCTGAATAAAACCGGGAATGCGGGTCGCTCGAAAGCGGATGCCAATTCCGCTCAGGGGATTCAGGATCGTTTCCTCAAGCTGCTGATGACACAGCTGCAGGCGCAGGATCCGTTGAACCCGATGGACAATGCCCAGATTACCAGCCAGATGGCGCAGATCAGCACCGTTACCGGCATGGAAAATATGAACAAGACCATGGGTATGCTGTTGCAGTCGCAATTTGCCAACCAGTCGATGATGGCGGCGACCATGATAGGCAAGGATGTGATGACCGATGGCAATGCGCTGCATCTCAAGGGTGAAGGCGGCAAGGCCAATGGTGCGGTCGAGCTGAACGGGCCGGCCGACAAGGTGACAGTCACGGTATCGGACAAGGATGGCAATGTGGTCAGTACCATCGCTATCGACAAACCAACAACCGGTATCAACAAGTTCGAGTGGGACGGCACTGATGGTAGCGGCAATAAACTCCCCGAGGGCGAGTACAGTTTCAAAGTCGAGGCCAGTAATGGTGGTGTGGCCGTGAAAGCGAACCCGCTGGGTTTCAGTAAGGTGACT